>NZ_JAKRFV010000022.1:0-155350 GCF_022347945.1 Pseudoalteromonas sp. MM17-2
TGCTTTTGGTCAGTCGGTATATTGAACTGAACCCGGTGCGAGCGAACATGGTTGTTCATCCGTCTGAATACCCCTGGTCCAGTTATCGCCATAATGCTTGGGACAAGCAAATAGAGCTGATTACGGAGCATCCTGTCTATCAGGCTCTAGGTAAAGACAAATTGGCTCGAAAGCTGGCGTACCAAGCCTTGTTTAAATCGCAGATGCCAGATTATTGCGTCGCGCAGATCCGAGATGCCCTGCAAAAAACGTGGGTACTGGGGGAGGAGCGTTTTAAGAAACAGATCGAACAGCAGTTGGGGCATACCATTGAGTTAAAAACGCATGGCGGAGACAGGAAGTCGGCATCATTTAACGCTCGGGATAAAAATCAACAACTCTGACCCTTTGGAAACCTAGGTAAAGACAAATCAGCTCGAAAGCTGGCATACCAAGCCTTGCTTAAATCGCAGATGCCGGATTATTCCGTCGCGCAGATTCGAGATGCCCTGCAAAGAACCTGGGTACTGGGGGATGAGCGTTTTAAGAAACAGATTGAGCAGCAGTTGGGGCATACCATTGAGTTAAAAACGCATGGCGGAGACAGGAAATCGGCATCATTTAACGCTCGGGATAAAAATCAACAACTCTGACCCTCTGAAACAAACAACTCTGACCCTTTGAAACAGACCCTTTGAAACAAACAACTCTGACCCTTTGAAACAGACCCTTTGAAACAAACAACTCTGACCCTTTGAAACAAAAGCGTAAACCTGACCCTAGCACTGGAGAAGCTGCTCGAGTCAGTACAAGCTATTTCGCTGCTCGGCCTAATTGCTTTATTTCATTTACCCAAGCAGACTTTTCGGATTCAGAGGCCGCTACAACTGAGCCAAATAAACTCACTGCGCTGGGCTGAAACCCACTGAACTGTAAGGTGAATATATCGAGTTGTGCAATAACCGATGCGGCTTGGTCTTGTAGGCTCTGCGGCGGTGCATCCATGGTTAAGATGATGCGTGAGGTTTTGTCGGTGAGCAGAGGCACGGGTGTATAGCCTTGGTACTTAAATGCGAACCCGGGCAGGAAACTTCTATCAAACAGGCCTTTGAATTTTGCCGGAAGGCTGCCCCACCAAATAGGCGAAACGATCACAACATGATCTGCCCAGGCAATTTGCTGCTGAAATACTTGTAAATCAGGTTCTAAAAGTTGTTCATCATCATAGCCACAATCCAAGCTAGGATTGAATTGCAATGCCGACAGGTTAACTCTTTGGGTATTATTTTGCTCCCTCGCTTCACATTCATAGGTATCTGCTAAGTGTTGGCAAAAGCTTGAGCGTTTTGGGTTAGCGTTAATGATTAGGATATTTTTTGTCATCGGGCGTACTTCCGTAAGGTGAAAACTCGATGACTATCTTAAGCTCTGCCCCTAGGGGCAGAGTCAAGCGTGCTGAATATGGGGGCATGAATCGAGAGTGGATAAACAGCGCTCTACAGCGTCTATACGCTTCAGAATATCGGATTGCTGAGTGAGTAATTTGTTTTTAATTTCAGCTAAAAATCCGTGCACCCGTGACCAATCAAGCGCGCCGTTGTTATAGATAAGCGCACCTTTTAATTCTGCCAAGGTCGCGCCTAAGGCTTTTGTCTCCATAATCAATAACAACACTTCTACATGAGACTTGTTATACACCCTGTAGCGCCCTTGCCTTGGTGGTGCGGTTATTAACCCTCGGGCTTCATACAAACGGATGGCTTTAACAGTTAACCCCGTCCTTTTGGCAACTTCACCTATATACATGATGGTCCTTGTTTTCTTTTATACTTTATAGAAGTTAGGTTTGCGGTTCTAGGCAAACCTAAGCATGCAGGGCGGGTATCTTTTTAAGCCCTTTTTAGGTCTTTTCTAAATAACAATATTTTTGCTTAAGATTCAAATGCAAAGATTGCTTTTAGCGCAAGTAGGGCTAACAATTGAGTTATCGATTGAGCAACAGTTGGAGCGCCGAATAGTGCTACGAAAAATCCTTATCGTAGAAGACACCCCTACTATCGCCCGGGTGCAAAAGCACATTTGTTTGCAAGCGGGCTATGAGGTTGATATCGCTGACTCTAAAGCGAAAGCCGAGGCGCTGATTGCAAAAAACAATTACTTTTGCGCTATTGTCGATTTTATATTGCCCGATGCGCCGCAGGGGGAGGCTATACCTTGTAGTACAAGGGCGAAAATCCCTACCATAGTGATGACCGGCAGCTTAGAGAGCAAAACCCGAGAAATTGTAGACCGCCATCCCATCATTGATTACATCACCAAAGAAAACAAGCAGGCCTATCAGTACCTAAAGCGTCAGCTCGAGCGCTTGCCGCGCAATGAGAAGATAAAGATATTGGTGGTGGATGACTCAGCGACATCCCGAAACTATGTAAGTGGCCTGCTCAAGCGCCATAAATACCAAGTGCTGGAAGCGCGAGACGGCTTAGAGGCTTTGGCCAAGCTGAAGCAGTATAATGATATTTCTGTAATCGTAACTGACCATGAGATGCCGAAAATGCGAGGTGAGGAGCTGTGCATTGAGGTTCGTCGTATTTACACTGAAGAGGATATCGCCATTATCGGTATTTCTGGGGTGGAGTCTTCGCATTTATCGGCGCGATTTTTAAAAAATGGTGCCAACGATTACCTGCGTAAACCTTTTAACCCGGAAGAGTTTTACTGTCGGGTAAGACAAAATGTAGAAATGCTCGAGCAAATTCGTACCATCCGTCGCCAGGCAAACTCGGATTATTTAACCGAACTTCCGAATCGGCGTTATTTTTTTAGCCAAGTGAACAAATCTCTTAAGGCGGCTGCGCAGCAACAGCAACCAAGTATGATTGCCATGTTAGATGTTGATCATTTTAAAGCGGTGAATGATCGCTACGGCCATGATGGTGGCGATGAGGTGCTCAAGGCATTGAGTAAGGCATTATGTGAGCATTTTGATTATGAGCAAGTCGCACGTATGGGCGGTGAGGAATTTGCGGTGTATTTTGCCGTTGAAGAGCCACAGCACTGTTTGCAAAAACTGGAGGCTTTTCGCCACTTTGTGCACACTCAAGGTGCGGCATTAACGCCGCAGAGCATTGCATTTACCGTCTCTATCGGGGCTGCCTACGGCATCAGCGATAATATTGAAGCGTTGATAAAAGCCGCCGACGTGCAGCTTTATCATGCTAAAGACTCTGGCAGAAATACAGTTGCCTATGCCCCGCTTAACACTGACTTGTAAGTACCAAGGTCACATAGCAGGTATTCAGTGCCGTTGCAGTTTGGCGTAAAAAGCTGTGAGTTCACACCCAGCGGTTGTGCTCCTGGGTGTGACGCCTAGATATGAATGTGATTCACTCGGTGCGCGTGATCACCACTTTGATCACCGGGTTGTCAAAGCGATGTTGAGCGCCCAAAGCCGATTGCGCTAAGCCATCATCGGCACTTACCACGCCAGGGTGCAAAGCAACAAAGTTAGTATCGTCTCTTATTGCGTTGAATCCTTCACCCATACCGGCAGGGCCTGGGATAAACTGCGCAAGTTCAGAGTTGCCCTCGGTGCCAGCATCATACCCATGGCCATAGAGCGATATGCTTTGCCCAGCAGCCAGCGGCGTTAAATCCACGGCGTTAACACCCGTAAACGCATCATTGGTATTGACCAACATGGTTGCTAAGGTCAACTTACTATCAGCAACATCCTCTACTGACAGGGTAAATTCATCGGTATGACCAGGGCTGATAGGCGTTTCTCCACCATAGTGTGCAATCACCTCTGTCTTTGCTAGCAGCGCCGAGTTATCGCCCCCTTCAGCAAGTGCTTCGAGAGCAGCTGAAGCCGGCTCACCAATACGCCAAAATTGACCTTGCTGATGCAGTACGCCAGCGATAGGGCTCAATGGTTGTGCTTGCGTTAAGTTGGTCAGTGTCACCTGATAACGATATTGCACCGGCTCTGGCGTGTCCACAGTTGCTCCCGTGGGTTTTGTGTTATCAGAGCCGCAGGCGCTTAAACCAAGCACTATAAGCGCACTTAAACCCAGTGCTCGAGGGAAATGTGTTTGCAAACGCATGCTCACCCCCTACTGCACAGTAATTGTTAGTTTAGCGACAGGGTTCAACCATCGCTGGACGCTGTTATTGATGTCGCTTTTTCCCGCTGATGCACTGTCATCGCCAAGGTTGCCGGGGTGAATGTGCACCAACGTATTGCTCAATTCGTTGGTGACGCCGCTGCCCCCGCTGCCAATGAGTTCCTCTAAAGGCGGCGGAACCGGCATACCAGGCACACCTGGGGCACCGCCGCCGCGTATTTCATCGTTGGCTTCAGTGCCGGCATCATAGGCGTTAAGGTATACATGGTAAGTTCCGGGTTCGCTCGGTACAGGCCAATTGCTAAGGCCAACGAAACCATCATTAGTGGGTAGCATCATCGCCACCAGCGATAAATAGGTATTACTTTCACTGGTGGTGAGGGTGCCTTCGCCACTGTGTCCGGGCGCAAGCAAACCTTGCGCGGGGTTGGCAAGCACATCACCGCCAGCGACTTCTACTTGGTTAACAAGACCGTCGATGGCACCGCCTTCGGCCATGGCTTGTAATTCACTGGAGGCGGCAGTGGCAACGCGAAACAATTCACTGTTGCTATCGTGGGCAGCCACCAGCAGGGGCGTGAAATACATACCTTGGGTTAGGTTTTGCACTCGCACATCAAGTTCAGCAGCGCCCGCAGTGTGGCAAAGTGTGAGCGCAAAAGCGCTCAGGGTCATTTTTGGCAACGATTTCATCTCGAATCCTCTGTTATTCATATGCCGATCACAGCGCGTTTTGCACTGGCAAAGGCAACCTAGTTATGGGAAGTTCGTGAATGCGAATCGGCCGTTTCATCACTCAGCTAAGACAGACCTTGTGGTTCTCAGTTAACTTTCAAATAACATCAATCTTTTTTATTTGTCGGCTCAAATGCCGTGAAAAACCAGGGGGGAGTGTGACTTGATAAATAAACAGAGAGTGACGCCGCGTGGGTCACTCTAGCGTGCACTCAACGGTTACTCACTGGCTAGGCGCGCTTGCTGAGTCAGCTGTTGATGCACATTGTTGACTAATTCCTGTGGGATACAGAGCTTATTTGCTAACGCATCAAGATATTGCCCAGAGATGGGCTGACTCAGGTCTATGGCGCTGGCACTGGCGGCATAGACTTCGATACCTGTTTGTGCATTTGGTACAGCATGAACCAGCTCCGACAAGCTCATGGGCTGGCGCAGCTCATCAAATAACATGGCTTTTTCATGGGTTTGCAAGTCCATGTTTTCTACTTGCGCAAAAATGCGTTGTCGCTCTTGCTCGTCTATATGACCATCGGCGTAGGCGGCTGCAATCATCGCGCGCATCAGCAGCAGTTGACCGCCTTCGTTGTCATCTTCCACAACGTGTTCAAAGCTTTGTTGTTGCATAGGAGTCGAGTGATAATTAAAGTTGCCTGAGCGTTGATGTGCTGTACTTGGTTCAGCAGCTGAACTTTTTTGTGCATACTGCTGGTATGCCTTCCAAGCAAGGCCACCAATGGCGGCAAGGGCACCATACTTCATCACTTTCTTAGAAGTCTTTTTGCCACTTTTGCCAGTGACTAAGCCACTTAGACCACCGCCAGCGACACCGCCTAGAAAGCCGCTTAGTGCACCTGATTTATTTAAACTCCCTACGAGTTTTTGTAAGTCTTTCATTGCCCTTTCCTTATATCCATATTTACTTGGCTACTGTGAGCATAAGTCATGGCTACGTAAATAAAAACAACCAGCTTGTTACAAAACAATACAAAAGTGCGTGAGACAAAGGCAGCTAGAGGTATACACCTCACTGTTTTAATTTTTGCATCGCTAAAAGCACAAAAAGATCATAAAAATAAAATGTTTATACGCTTTTAATGTAACAAAACATTTTCATTCGTGGTCTAGGGTGAATAAGGAGTCTAATAAAAAGGAACATGCTATGAATAGAAAAAGACCGACCAACACCGAAGCGCAAGCTGATATGACCCCAATGCTTGATGTGGTTTTTATCCTGCTTATTTTCTTTGTGGTGACAACCTCATTCGTTCGCGAGCACAGTTTGAGCGTTACTCGCCCCGAGTCTAATTCAGCGGTGTCAGCAGAAAATAAAACCTTGATGATTCAAGTCACTCACAGTAACCATGTGGTGATGGCGGGAAGGAATATCGAGACCTCACAAATCGCCAGCAACATCGCCCGCATATCTGCCACAGAGCCATTCTCTTCGGTTGCCATTCGCGCGCATGAGCAAAGCCGTCATCAGCAAGTTGTGACGGTTATGAATGCTGTTCGAGAAATGGGGCAGTGGCCTATCGCGTTAGTTGATTAACGGCCTGTATTGAACGCCAGTGTCATTAGCCAATATGACACTGGCGCTTTTCTCAAGGTTGGTGGAAGTTTGTAGCGCTCAACGTAGTGAACGAAGCCATTAATCGCTGCTTGATCTGTGGGTCAGATTGCTTATTAATTGCCAAGCATGCAGGGAGATCGCGGCTAAAATTCTCCGGCAGAGCTGCGGTAATATTGTCTGTATCATGCACTGAGGTATTAATTAATAACACATAATCTAACCGCCCATTACGGAGGTTTTGCGTTAATACATCGATATTGGTCGTCACCATGAGGTTTTTGCCTTCGATAAACCCTTGATTGAGTAATAAAGAATGTGCAACCGAGCCACGACTTGCGCCCACTAAGCTCGATTTTGCGTCAGCCAGAGAGCTTGGGGCCAGGTCATGACGGTTTTTGAGCTTATATAGATAAACCTCCAAAGGAGGAACCAAAGGGCATAACCAATCAAAACGCTCACTGCGTGAGGGAGTTTTTAATATGGTAAAAATAAGGGTATTGGCAGAGGATTCTGCTTGTTTGTAGGCGCGCTTCCATGGCAACACTTCAATGCTGTAATCAAGGCCGGCATGATGCATAAGTTGTTGTACGCGCTCGGTGGCATCTCCTCGTACCTGGCCCTGCTTATCAACATAGCTTAACGGCGGCAACTGCTCGGTGACCAAAAAAACCTTATTCTGGGCTATGCTCAAACAGCTCACAAGGGGTAATAATAACAGCCAATACTTCACATCAATCTACTCAATCCTTCGTCCCAAATAAGCCTAGGAGATAAACTAAGTTTTAGCAAAATCAATTAAGTATGGGTTCAGGGACATCTTGCTAAATTATAATCTCACTCCTGTTAATGTTCCTTTGAACCTTTATTGTTGTTAAGCAGGTTAGCCAGTTACTTTTGTAGCTGGCTTTTTTTTGCCTGAAACACAGCAAACTGGCATCATAGGGGCTGAGAGATTTATAAAAAAGGAAATAGGCATGTCTAAGTTAGTTTGCTTTATATTCAGCGGCTTACTTTTTGTTTTTGGCGCTATGGCCAGCAGTTATGCCAATACCCCCGAGTCGGCGCTGCCGGCGCAACAGGCGAAAGGGCTAACACCGAACCAAGAGCAACAAACACAGCAGGTGGTTAAGGATTTAAATGAGCCCATGTATCGCCCGTTGATTGAGCGTTACATCCTTGATGAGCTCAAGGCGGTGCGCCAAGACCAACAGGCTTTGCGTGCCGAATACACCGAAAAGATTGCTCACGCGCAGCTAGAAACCGCTGATCGCGCTATTGTCTACACCACAGACACCATTAACAATGTGTTTTTTATTCTTACCGCGACGGCGTCAATTTTGGTGTTAGTTGGGTGGAACTCACTACGCGATGTAAAAAATAAGGTTGAAGACATTGTTAACTCCCGCGTCAGTGCCATTACCGACGAATATGAAGCGCGCCTAAAAGATTTAGAAGAGCAGCTTCGAGGTCGCTCAGAGGAAATCCTCAACAACCAGAAGAAGATCACCATCACCAACGAAATTCATTCATTGTGGATGCGTGCTAATTTAGAGAGTGACTTTGCTACCAAGGTTGAGATTTACGACGAGATCCTCAATCGTAAGCCTGAAGATGTTGAAGCTATCGCCTACAAGGCGGATGCCTTACTCGAGCTTGGTGATACCCAAGAGGCAATTAGTTTGTGTAATCAGGCGCTAGAAATTGACTCAGATTATGGCTATGCCTATTGGCAGCGAGCTTGTGCATACGCACTAACACACGAGCACAGCGATGCCTTGGCGGATATTCGCATGGCCTTAGACTACTCGCCTAATCTGCGCAACGAGCTGTTGCACGAAAGCGCGTTTGCCAGCTTACATGACAACGATAGCTTTAATGAAATCGTTAATGGCTAAAGGAATTTGGGGGGTGTAGCCGCTGCTACGCCCCTAGCTTGGACGTAAAAATTGGTCGATGGCTTCGGCGAGTTGTTCGTCTAGATGTTCTTCAAAATCACTGCGTTGGCTGCCAAAGTGAGCAAGAAATTGCTCGGCCTGTTGCAGTGATAAGCGCTTATTACGCAGCGTGTAGCTGACTTCATCTTTGCTTTTATCGTAACGTGGCACAAAACGGTAAGTGGCAAATTCGGGAGCGCTGATATGCTGTTGTGCGTAGGCACAAAACCCTTCTATGTGATCTTTGCCATCCGGCCCCAAACATCCCGGTTCAACACGGTATAATAACTGTATCTGTGGTGGGGTGTTTGCTGCCATGGCTTTCCTCAATTACTTGCGCACACCTAGCAGTTTAGCTGGTAGTTTTAAAAAACAACACTTTTTGTACTTTGGCGTCTTTCACTTGATAACTGGTGACCACTTCAGAGCGTTTATCAATAACTTCGGGGTCTGTACTGCACGACTCTGAAAGCTCTTGGTCAATAACAAAACTACCATGAACAATACGCTTGATAGGGGCGGTATTTACACACTGTAATTTTTTAAACATCAAGCCATAGCGGGCTATGAGTTGCTCTTTGCCAGTGAACATCAACTCGTTGGGGAACATATAAAACGCCACATCCTCAGCGAAGTAGCTAATGAAGGTGTCGATGTCTTTGTTGTTATAGGCATCCACCAAGGCATCCACGACTGCAACCGCTTGTTGTTGTTCTTTACTGAGCTTTTTAACCGCTTTCTTTTCGGCTTTTTTGATGGCTTGCTCAAGCGCTTGTTGCTGCGCTGGGTCTTTCTCAAGCGGCGTTTGTTCGCCGAAGGCATTGCCAATAAAGTTTAGGCATAGCAATGACACAATTAGGTATTTCATTTGTTGGTCCTTTTTTACCAATACTGCTCTACGGTGATCTGCCCTGGCGTGCGCCGTCGGTTGCGTTTATAGCCAAGTTCTTGAAGGCAGGCACTGGTGTCTTTTACCATCTCAGGGTTACCGCAGATCATAAACTGTGCCACATCTGGGCTGGCACTGAGCTGAACATGGTCAAAAAGTTTGCCACTTTTTATTAACCCGGGAATACGCTCACTCAACATGCCATCGACATTTTCGCGGGTGACCACGGGCACATAGTGTAGTTGTGGATACTGCTGTTGCAGCTGTTTAACCAGTGCTTGATAGCTTAAATCTTGCTGCTCTCTTACGCAGTGTACCAACACCACGTGAGTAAATTTTTGCCATACATGGGGCTGTTGCAGTATTGATAAAAACGGGCCAATCGCGGTGCCGGTACTAAGCATGTACACTTGCTCGCTGCTGGGCACTTCATCAAGTGTGAAAAAGCCCGTACTCTGCTCGGCGATGCGTACCTCATCACCGGGTTGTAAGTTGGCCAGCGCTTCAGATAGGGCACCATCGTCAACCTTAATTAAGTAAAACTCGAGGTCATCACTGCTAGGAGGGTTTACAAACGAATAGGCTCGGGCCACACGCTCACCGTCTACCTCTAACGCAAGCTTAGTGTATTGCCCCGCAGTAAAAGGGGCGATGTCGGCGTGGACCACCAGCGAGAATAACTTATCATTCCACCACTTCACTCGGGTCACTTTTGCGCTCAGCCAATTAGCCATTTCGCCTCCAGTAATGTCTTTTTACTCAATAAGTTAACTTTGGCAACTGTGAGCTATAAAGTCAATGAGTTTTAATTTTTGGTACAGTTGCTATAAAGCGCCAACAGTATCAGTATAGCGCTGTGCGGCTGCTCTGGCGTGGTTGCTGTGTAAAGCTCTAATAGTGCCCGGGAGAAGGTTCCGATGTTTAGATCAGTGCGCGCTGCTGTAGCCGCGCGCGAAACTGGCTTGGGGTGCAGTTCTTTATTGTTTGAAAGCGTCGGTTAAAATTAGAAATGTTATTGAATCCACATTGAGCGGAGATCACCGTAATCGGCGAAGAGGTATTAATGAGTACTCAGTTGTGGCAGTAAGACAAGTGCAGGGCGGTGCTCCCCGCCTTTTTGCTTTCGCTACTGAAACTAGTTGATTTAAATACGGTAATAAGTATTAATAAGGCTAATTATATTTAAGGATGAAAATAATGGTTCGCTTGCTCTTTACCTTCGCTTTACTGTTACTTACCACTTCTAGCCTTGCGCAAAGTAATCTATTCGTCGACAAATACAAAGGCGGCCGCACCAAGGCTGACGCCCATTACAGCTATATGCCTGTGTTAGTGCTAGGCAAAGGCGATCAACGTATAGAGTTAGCGGGGGAGTATCGCGCTTACATGCAGGAGATTGAGCCTAGCGCTAAGCTCGGCTTTTCACACCTACTTGCTGATGTTAAAGCCAAGCTGGAGGCTAAGGGTTTTAGCATACAGGTTTATTGCGTTCAGGAGTGTGATAAACGTACTTACGCCCGGCTAATTGATGATACCTTTCGCGATACAGTGTTGTATCGCTTAGGTTATTACAATGTGCAGGAAAACCGATTTGGCTATCTGTCAGCGATGAAAACAGTGAATGAGCAGCCACGTGCAGTTATGCTGTTTGCTAAACAAGAGCGCAGCGGAGGGCTTTCCTTAGGCTATGAGCAAATTGCATCGTTGCCTATGCCTAATGCGGGTCTTAGCGTGCAGCAAGACTTTGAGATTGATGCGTTGGATTTTAGTCAGCTAAAAGCCAAGGAAAAAGATGCAAAAGGCAGTGCTGATCACCCATTAATCGAGCGCTTCCCTGGCAGTTATATCAAAAGCAGCGGCGTGAGTGATTATGAACCCTATCCGTTAATTGTCGGTCAGTATAAAAAATCAATTCCGGTGCGCACCGTCGGCGGTAAAGTGACCACGCTAAATTACCGTATTGATAAAACGGTTGGACCTTATGCAGTCCATAAAAACTACATGAATGCACTGACCCAAGCTGGGTTCACTATTATTTATGAGTGCCAAGCACGTAGTTGTGGCAACTATATTTTGCGTGATAATTACCGCGATACCATTTTTGCTAAGCGTCATGATTCTGATATCTATAACATGACTGAAAAAAGCAACTTTTACTTGTTCACAGCTGAGAAAGACACACCTCATGGCAAGCTATACACATCGATGTACAGCCTACAACGTAGGGCCAAGGAAAGTGTAGAGTTGGTGGTTGATATTATTGAAGAAAAAGGAGTTAGCCACGTAGCTTTAAATATCGACAGTGATAATCTTTTAAAAGAAATACAAAACACAGGCAGTGTTTCTTTGTATGGTATTGAGTTTGATTTTAATAAACACACCATTAAACCTAGCTCAAAAGCGCAATTGGATGAAATTGCAAAGTTCTTAACGCAAAGGACTGATGTTTCTTTGTATGTGGTTGGTCACACCGATAACAAAGGTGCATTTGACTACAACCAAGACTTAGCGAGTCGACGCGCTCAAGAAGTGGTGAATACCCTAGTTCGTGATTACCAAATAACCCAACAGCGATTGCAAGCGGTGGGTGTCGGGCCAGTCGCTCCGTTGGCTGCAAACGATAATGACGATAATATGCAGCGTAACCGTCGCGTTGAATTGGTACTTAAAGCACCCATGTTCCTATAACCAAGCAGTTAGCTCTGCATCAGGTTGCAGGGCGCTATGGTTGATTATAAGTTGTTCTGCGGCCTTGTTTTACAAAAGCACTGGTCAATTATACAAGAAGTGCTGGGCCAGAACCAAAGACTCAATAATATTGGCAGAGCGTAAATTAATCGAAATGAGGGCGCAGCTGTTCACGCATTTCCATCATATTGCCAGGGTGGATTTGCCAGCGGTTTTTATCTTCAAATTCAAAATCGATTTTAAAGCGCTCTTTTTCACCATCCATTTGAAACAGCAGTTTTATAAAACGCCAGTCGCATTGTTCATAAACTTCCTCGCGGAATTCACGAAGAGTATTGCTAAGTAGCAACATGTCCTCTTCTATTCTGGCTGTTGCGGGTTCAACTTCGTCGCCATTATATAAAAAGCCGGAGTTAGCTATATGGCCATCATTGAATTCGAAAACAAACGTAAACGCTGTCCATAGGTTCTCTGCTACGTCCTCACAACGTAGGAAGAGATCAGCAATGTATTGGAGTCGTTCCATTGGTATATTCATACGGTGTCCTCTTGTAGGCGTTTGATGCATAAAATCGACAAACAACGCCAAAATAGCGATTAATCGAACTGAGGACGCAACTGCTCAGGCATTTCCGTCATATTGCCAGGGTGAATTTCCCAGCGGCTTTTATCTTCAAACTCAAAGTCGATTTTAAAGCGCCCGGTTTCGCTTTCCATTTGAAACAGCAGTTTTATAAAACGCCAATCGCATTGCTCATAAACTTCCTCACGAAATTCACGAAGAGTATTGCTAAGCAGTAACATATCCTCTTCGATTCTTGCTGTTGCTGGACGAATAGCATCTCCGTTGTATAGAAAACCAGAGTTGGCCATATGGCCTTCGTTAAACTCAAAGACAAACGCAAGCTCCGTCCATGGGGTCTCTTTAACCTTTTTACAGCGTAAAAACAGATCGGCAATGTACTGGAGTCTTTCTGCTGGTATATTCATACAGTGTCCTCTTATAGGAGTTTGATGCATTAAACCGACAACCAACGCCAAAGTAGCAATTAATCGAAATGAGGGCGCAGCTGTTCACGCATTTCCATCATATTACCAGGGTGGATTTCCCAGCGGTTTTTATCTTCGAACTCAAAATCGATTTTAAAGCGCTCTGTTTCACCATCCATTTGAAACAGCAGTTTTATGAAACGCCAGTCGCATTGTTCATAAATTTCCTCACGGAATTCACGCAAAGTATTGCGTAGTAATAGAGGCTCCTCTTCAATGCTTGCTGAAGCGGGACGCACTGCCTCACCGTTATAAAGGAAACCGGAGTTGGCTACATGACCTTCACTAAATTCAAAGACAAAAGCCAATTCTGTCCATGGGTTTTGCTCTACTTTCTTACAACGCAGGAAGAGATCGGCAATATATTGGAGTCGTTCTGCTGGTATATTCATATTGTTCTCGTATCAGCGCTCTCGGGCCTTGCTAAATTGAGCTCAAAGCATGGCTTACGTTAAGAGTTCTTCGAAGATCACATCGATATTTGCTAAGAATTCGTTATGAATTGGCGCAGTAAAATATCTGGAAGCTAGGACTCCAAAAGTAAAAACCTTTCCTTCAGAAAGCTCGTCTCTAGGGTTCTTCTCATATTGAGCGCAGGCCAAAATAAACGCCAGTTGCGCCATTATCTCGGGCTTAACGCTGGCAATTGAGTCATCCGTTTCCAGCTTGAGTAACCTCAACGCATTTCGAGTCGCGCTCTCAAGTCTTATGAAATTCATTGTGCCAGTGCCTTGGGCTTTGAGATCTGATCCTGTCATTTCACAAGGCATTCAATAACAAGGCCTTTTTATTAAGTTTCTAAGAGATGATTAACAATGTCAACGGTTTTGCTGTACGAAAAGTACCAGACTGATTGGCTGATACTTTTCGCAATCGAAGACCTATAGTAGGCACATCAGAATAGGCATTAATCGAAATGAGGGCGCAGCTCTTCTCGCATCTCCATCATATTACCTGGGTGGATTTCCCAGCGGCTTTTATCTTCAAACTCAAAATCGATTTTAAAGCGCCCAGTTTCGCTTTCCATTTGGAACAATAACTTTATAAAACGCCAGTCGCATTGCTCATAAACTTCCTCACGGAATTCGAGCAGAGTGTCGTCTAACAACAAAGGATCGTCTTCTATTTCGGCAGAGGCAGGGCGTACTGCTTCTCCGTTATATAAGAAACCAGAGTTGGCCATATGACCTTCATTAAACTCGAAAACAAAGGCTAATTCTGTCCAAGGGTTTTGTTCTGCTCTCTCACAGCGTAAGAATAGGTCTGCAATGTACTGTAGTCTTTCTGCTGGTATAGTCATAAACCCTCTTATGAGCGCTTCAGTCGCTTTTCGCTATTTCTATCTATATTAGAGCGTTCAAGCGTTTTTATAGTTTTGGGCTATACGCTTGAGTTCAGCAAGAATACCCTGCTCTATTAGTGACACGTAAGGCAGTTGTAGCTCTGTGTAGTTTGATACATCATCAGGTATTGAGAGATTTATCAACGTAATTCCCTTTTCACCTTCTGCCATGCAATTCGGTGAGAAGCGCACTTTTAATTCTTGCCTATCAAAACTATTCTTAACATGACGTGTGTCAGCAGATAATCCACCCTCGCTCGGTAGTTTCATAAAGCCATTTTCTATGACGTCTACCACCCAATCGAGTGAACTTAATGGGAGGCTAAAGGTGCTTTGAATAACACTTTTTTTCAAAAAAGCTTGCTGTGCCTCGTTCAACTTACTCTCATTAAAAAAAATAAGAGAATCTTTCCCTTCAATTATATACATTAATTTTTGAGGGCCAAAATAATTAGGAAAGGTTTTAACTAAACGATATTCAGAAGGAAGGTTATTAATATCCAGCATATATTTATTACCCTTTTATCGGCTTCGCAGGAACGCGAATAATAGCACCTAAGCTAGGGTCTTCTAGTTCGGCGATTGTTTTAGGGGAGCGCTCTAGTGTAATGCTCTCTAGCGTACCATGTTGATTTGCTGGAACATATCCAGAGTTGCCATTAGTCTTTGTTAGACCATCGCCGGAGAACCACTTGTTTGTGCCAATTTCACAGGTGTACTCGTGGCGGCAAAGGAATTTCTCTTTTTCATTTTTATCTTTAAAGTAGTTATTTGAAAAAGCTTTAACGTGCTCTTTATCGTATTGGTTTAGCTTTGCTTTTTCAAAGTCGTCCATAATTTTGCTGTACTCTTTAGAGTACTCTGGAGTCATGACCTCTTTTAACTTCTCTGGGGAGTGTTCATTTTTTTCCGATAAGTTTTTATTGCTAAATTCCTTAACACCCACGTCCTTCATCCGATCATAGGTTGGTACAAAGGTATAAGAGTCTTCGTTTTCCAAGTACTTTTCTTGGTCTACGATAATAACTTCCCACTCGGCATCCTCTTTCCAATTCATACCATTTAAATCGTTCAGCAGTTTAGGGTCTGTATCAGCATTTTCCATTTGGTCAAAGGTAGTGGTCCAAGTGGTTGTACGCCCCGACTCACGTTCAAAACCAAGCTTATCGTTAGGTCCTTTCTTTTCTTGTAAGGTGACAATAAAGCGCTCTTTTACAACGCCCTTTGCGGCTAAGGCTTCTAATTCACTCTGTGAATATTTAGGTTGATATTCGCCGGTCTCTTCTAGACGTTTACGCGCATCCGCCAAGCGCTGCACACACTCTTCCATGCTTTGCGGTGGGGCCTTTTTCGGTGCTGGCGCTTTTTTCGCGCTTGCTTCACTTGCTTGCGGTTCGCTCGCTTTGCTGGTATCCGCTTTTTTGCCTGCGCCGGTGACCACTGGGGCTGAGCTTGTGGAGCTGGGGGCAGGTGCCTTTTTCTTTGGGCTTGCCAAATCGGCGCCGCTGCTGCGCTTTGGTGCGCTTGAGCCAGCGGCATCGCTACTGCGTGTTTTATCTGATTTTTGCAGCTGTTGTTTAACCACATTAGGGTGCTCGGCAATATCCCACAATTCGAATATCACTAAGCGTTCATCCACCAAAGCTTCGGCCACCTCGTTAAGCTGTGAAGTGACTGGCTTATAGCCTGAGCCGAAGCTGGTGATATGTAAATAGTCGAACAAGGTGCTAATAATAAACTGACTATTGCGCCATGGGTCGAGATCATGCAAAAACTGCTCGGCGAATACACGCCCGGACCGAAATGCATAGATGGGATGGGGAAGCATAGGATCATCGGGGATATGTTCAGGGCGACACACCAAATGAGGGTGACCAAAACTGCAATACACAATGTAACCGCGAGCAAATGCCGCAGGCGTTACTGGGTTGTAATCCTTGACAAGACTAGAGCTTTCCATAGCACACATAAATTGTTTTTAACTGGCGACAATATTACCCGATATGATGCCTAAAAAAAAGCACAATAAAAAGAAAGCGCCCAGTCAGGGCGCTTATTCTACGCTATGGTGAAGGGGGGCCAATTCCTATGCACACCCCCTGTTTGAATCCAATTAGAGAGGAACAAAAGGTGGTTGCAATTGCAAACCCTTCGCACGCTTTTACGGAACTTTATAAATAGAGCGATCACTTTTATTTTAAAAAAATAACAATCGCGTCTATCTCGCGGCCAGAGAACTAGCACCTTGCTTTAATGCGCGGACTTAGGTGATTTGTTAGTTGCAACCTAGCATGCCTTTGTTATACTCGGCGCGAACTTTCAGTAAGTAGTGAAAGTTCCTAACCAATATTTCGCAATTAAACCCGAAGTGGATGTACACAGTGCTTTCAGTTAACACGAACAATTCAACCTTGCTAACGCAACCGCTGGTGTTGGGCGCGTGCTTTGGTCGTGGTATTGTGCTTGCTTGTGTACTCTTTGCGCTTAATACGGCGTTGTTGCTCAGCGGCTCCCTTGGAGATGCCATTGAGCTTGAAGCGCTAATGGGCGAAGGTTTAAGCCAAGAGCCTTGGTTGGTGGCGGCGATGCAGTTTTTTGCCCAGCCGGTGCTTAGCGCCCAGTTGTTAATTGGTTTATGTTGGTTATTGTTTCACTTTTTTGCGCCTAGGCGCGCAGCCATTTCGCTGCGTAAAGCGGCGTTTGACTTTGTCGCCCCCACCCGTTGCCAGAATCCTCAAGGCGCGCATGGGTGCCGCGCTCCTCCATCATTTGCCGGTTGATTGTTTTTAGTTGCTACCACTCAGGAAATGCGTGTCCTTGGTAGCGACCTCAGTGCGTCTGCTTAATTTTTGTCACTGACCACAGTCAACCCACCGCAGTGTTATTCGCGGTGCCTCGGGCAGCAATGCTAATCTATCTCTGCACACTCTACATTAGTGAAGGTCAAGCTATACGCTGACTCAGTCGCCCATGCTGCGGCTGCAGAGAACCTTTGGCAAAGCAGCATTTTTGCATCTTTAAAATGCTCCCTTAACCGCGAATTTCGCTCTTTAAGCGCTGTATTTATGCGCTTGAAGTAGCTCAGGCCACTTTGTGGCGAGGTTTAACCTTTAGGTTGTAGGGTAATGTTTTGTTAACTCGAAAACTCTTTTCATTCGCTTTCGCTCTTATGGTGTTGGTGCTCAGTGGCTGTAGTGGCGGAGTGCTGGACCCCAAGGGGCAAATTGGCATTGATGAGAAAAATCTCATTATTATTGCCACCGTTCTGATGTTGGTTGTGGTGATCCCGGTGATCATCATGACTTTGTATTTTGCCTGGAAATATCGCGATGGTCGCGACCATGAGATCTATGCCCCGAAATGGGCGCACTCTAGCAAAATAGAAGCGGCGGTGTGGACCATTCCCATCGTTATTATCATTGTGCTTGGGGTGATCACTTGGCGCTCTACACAAGCACTTGACCCATACAAGCCGCTGGCCGGTAAAGGGAAGCACTTAACCGTGCAGGTGGTGTCGCTAAATTGGAAGTGGCTATTTATCTACCCTGAGCAGGGTATTGCCACGGTCAATGAGCTGGTGTTTCCAGCCAATGTGCCGGTGGAATATAAAATCACCTCGCAAAGTACCATGAACTCCTTTTTTATTCCCCAGCTGGGGAGCCAAATTTACTCCATGGCGGGCATGGAAACCCAGCTACACCTGATTGCCAACGAGCCTGGTACATTCAAAGGCTTTTCAGCTAACTACAGTGGCGCCGGGTTTAGCGGTATGAAGTTTAATGCCATTGCCACCCCCACACAGGCCGACTTTGATACCTGGGTTGCCAATGTCAAAGCCAAAGGGACTAAGTTAGACCAACACAGCTACGAGGCGTTAACCCAACCCAGTGAATATCATCCGGTGAGCTATTACAGCGAGGTGGAGCAGGGGCTGTTTCACAGCATTGTGATGAAGTACATGCAAGGTCACGGTGAAATGAATTACTACGCCAAGCCCGAGCATGCGGCGCATAACCAACATCGCGTCGAGGAGTGAAAATGAATCTATTTGGAAAACTATCAATTGAGGCCATTCCATACCACGAGCCCATTATTATGGTGACTTTGTCGGTTGTGGCTGTACTGGGGTTGCTGCTTGCAGCGGCGATGACAAAATATCAAAAATGGGGCGTGCTATGGCGAGATTGGATCACCTCCATTGACCATAAACGATTGGGCATGATGTACATAACCCTTGCCCTGATCATGTTATTCCGTGGTTTTGCTGACGCTATTATGATGCGTACTCAGCTGGCCATGGCTACCGGCGGAGCGGCCGGGTACTTACCCCCTGAGCACTACGACCAAATCTTTACCGCACACGGCGTGATCATGATTATCTTTATGGCGATGCCGTTTATGATTGGGTTGATGAACATTGTAGTGCCACTGCAAATCGGTGCCCGCGATGTGGCCTTCCCATTTTTAAACAACCTGAGCTTCTGGCTTACGGCGGGCGGCGCAATACTGATTAATTTATCCCTGGGGCTTGGCGAATTTGCGAAGACTGGGTGGGTCGCCTATCCGCCGCTATCAGAGTTATCCTTTAGCCCCGGTGTGGGAGTCGATTATTATATTTGGGCGTTGCAGATATCAGGCTTGGGTACTTTGCTAACGGCGGTAAACTTCTTGGTGACGGTATTTAAAATGCGTGCGCCGGGCATGAGTTTGATGAAAATGCCTATTTTTACTTGGGCATGCACCTGGGCGAATATTCTTATTGCCGCATCGTTCCCCATCTTAACAGCGGTGCTAGCCATGCTTACTCTAGATAGATACATGGATTTCCACTTCTTCACCAATGAAGCAGGTGGTAATGCCATGATGTATATCAACTTATTTTGGGCATGGGGTCACCCTGAGGTTTATATTCTGATTTTGCCAGCGTTTGGCATTTTTTCTGAAGTGATCTCGACTTTCACTGGCAAGCGTTTGTTTGGCTACAAGTCCATGGTTTATGCCAGTGGTGCAATTTCCATTTTGGGCTTTATCGTCTGGCTGCATCACTTTTTCACTATGGGCTCCAGTGCCAACGTAAATGCCTTCTTCGGGGTGATGACCATGGTCATTGCGGTGCCTACTGGGGTGAAGCTGTTTAACTGGCTATTTACCATGTACCGAGGGCGTCTGCGCATCACCGTGCCGGTGCTATGGACCATTGGCTTTATGATCACCTTTACCGTGGGCGGTATGACCGGCGTGTTGTTGGCCATTCCCGGCGCAGACTACGTGCTTCATAACAGCTTGTTTCTGATTGCGCACTTTCACAACACCATTATTGGTGGCGCGGTTTTTGGCTACCTTGCCGGCTTTGCTTATTGGTTCCCTAAAGCCATGGGCTACAAGCTGGATGAACGTTGGGGTAAGGCGTCATTCTGGTGTTGGCTGGTGGGCTTCTTTGTTGCCTTCATGCCGCTGTATGTACTGGGCTTTTTAGGTATGACACGACGCCTAAACCACACCAACAACCCAGATTGGAACATCTGGCTGTACATTGCCTTTGTCGGTGCAGTGATCATTATGTTTGGCATCCTATTTCAGGTGATCCAACTAGTGGTGAGTTATAAGAACCGAGCGCAATTGCAAGATACCACTGGCGACCCTTGGAATGGCCATACCTTAGAGTGGTCTACGGCATCACCGCCCCAGTACTACAACTTCGCGAACACCCCGGTGGTACGTGATATTGATGCTTGGACCGACACCAAAGAGCAAGGTCAGGCTTACCAGCAAGGACAACATTATGCGCCCATCCACATGCCGAAAAACACCTCAGCTGGCGTGCTTATGAGCGCCGCGCTTACGGCATTTTGCTTCGCCATGATTTGGCATATTTGGTGGCTTGCCATTGCCGGCCTTGGCGCCGCCATAACCGTGTTTATTAAGCGTTGTTACAGCAATGACGTTGATTACTATGTGCCGGTGGCCGAAATTGAAGCCATCGAGTCAGCCCATATCCACCATGCAACTGCGGAGGGTCGCTCATGAGTGCCACTACATCAACCGCTATTCACACCTTAGGTGAGGCGCATCACCCCGATTGTGCGCACCACGATACATCAAGCAATACCGTGTTTGGTTTTTGGTTATACCTGATGACCGATTGCCTGTTATTCGCGTCATTTTTTGCCACCTATGCGGTGCTGTACATGAACACCGCCGGCGGGGTTTCCGGCAAAGATATCTTTGAGCTTGACTTTGTTGCCCTAGAAACGGCGGCCTTGTTGCTCAGCAGTATTACCTTTGGTTTTGCTATGATAACCGCCAAGGCGCAAAAACAGGCCGCTACATTGAGCTGGTTGGCGGTTACTTTTGCCCTAGGGGCGGTGTTCATCGCTATGGAAGTGTATGAGTTTCATCACTTAATTGCCGCTGGCAATGGCCCACAACAAAGTGCGTTTTTAACTTCGTTTTTCTCTTTAGTGGGGCTGCATGGCCTGCATGTGAGTGCAGGGTTGATTTGGATGAGCGTGATGATGATTGAGGTGCTACGCCGGGGGCTTAAGGGGCAAACGGTGACGCGATTAAGCTGTTTAAGCTTATTTTGGCACTTTTTGGATATTGTCTGGATTTGTGTATTTACCGTGGTGTATCTAATGGGGGTGATGTCATGAGTCACAGTGAAACTCACGCGATGGATAAGCTCGAGGCAGTCGCAGAGCAAGGTCTAGTTAATCACGCTAAGGATTATGTCATTGGTTTTGTACTCTCGGTATTACTTACCGGCGCACCGTTTTGGGCGGTGAGCAGTGGGGTGCTATCCACAACCAGTACCTTGGCCACTGTGGTGGTGGCAGCCATAGTGCAAATTTGCGTGCATTTAAAATACTTTTTGCACCTTAACTTTGTTAGTGAAGAAGGCAAAGCGAATAGTATCTCCTTTATTTTTAGTGCCCTTATCATCGTTATGGTGGTTGGCTTATCGGTGTGGATCATTTATGAGTCCAACGCCATGATGATGTACTAACGGCGAGGTCGTGCTTATGTTTCGTCGTTATTTTTCGGTGACTAAACCGGGGATCATCATCGGCAACCTTATCTCTGTGGCGGGGGGCTTCTTACTGGCCGCACGCGGCGAGATAGACTGGCCACTGATGCTAGCTACGCTCACGGGGCTCTCGTTGGTGGTGGCATCGGGGTGCGTTGTAAACAATGTTATTGACCGTGACATTGATGCCAAAATGGCGCGCACCCAAGGCCGCGTCACCGTCACCGGCGAAATATCGGCGTCGGCGGCACTGCTCCACGCCTTGGTATTGGCGGTATGTGGTTTTGGCGCATTAATCTACTACACCAATACCTTGGCGGTGGGCTTTGCTGCCTTTGGCTACATCATCTATGTGGGCGTATACAGCTTGTATATGAAACGTCACTCCGTGTACGGCACCCTGGTTGGCAGCCTCTCTGGGGCGGTGCCTCCGGTGGTGGGGTATGGCGCCGTCAGTGGCCAATTTGATGCTGGGGCAGCCATTTTGCTGCTGATGTTTTGCCTATGGCAAATGCCGCACTCCTATGCCATTGCGATTTTCCGTTATCAGGATTACCGCGACGCCAATATTCCGGTGCTCCCGGTGGCAAAGGGCTTAGCCCGGGCGCAGCGGCATATTGTTTTCTACATTGCTTTGTATGCCTTGGTGGTCATGCTATTGCCGCTCGGTGGCTACACCGGGCTCGCCTTTATGGCGGTGGCATGCACGACTAGTTTTTGGTGGTTGCTGATGGCCCTACGTGGCTATCGCCGCGATATTGATATGCATGGCTGGGCACGCCAAGTGTTTGCCTTTTCCATTGTTAATATCACCGTGTTGAGCATCACCATGGCTGTGGACTATCACGCTGCCAATCCACAGTTGCTGGTGCTTAATTAGCACCTTTTAGCAGCATTTTCCCAAAGTTAACCAAAGGCCCGTAAGGGCCTTTTTTCTTATAGTTGTGCCGCCTGCTCAACAACAATAGCATGGCGTGCCGCTAGGCGTTCATGGTCTTTATCGTAGCCGCCGCCAATCACCGTAGCCACTGGGGTATTGTGCTGTGCACAGCGTTTGAGCACTAAACGATCTCGTTGTGCGATCCCCTGCCAGCTGACATCCAGCTTACCTAGGCCGTCTTGCTGCCAGATATCAACGCCCGCGTCATACAACACTAAGTCGGGGTTCAGGCTGTCGAGCAAGTGCACTAGGGTGTCATCGACCACGCCGAGGTATTCGTCATCGCTTATGTGATTGGCAAGACCGATGTCCAAATCACTGGGGCATTTGCGAAACGGGAAGTTCTTTTCACAGTGAATGGAGCAGGTAAAAGCATAGGGTTGATGTTGCAGCAGCGCGGCGGTGCCATCGCCTTGGTGTACATCAAGGTCAAAAACCAACACATTGGTCACCTCGCCACTATTAATTAGTGTTTGTGCCGTGAACGCTAAATCATTAACCATGCAATAGCCAGAGCCAAAGTCATAATGAGCATGGTGAGTGCCCCCTGCCAAATGGCAAGCCACCCCATGAGTAAGGGCAAGGCGGGCTGTTTTCAGTGTCCCCAAAGGCGCGGTGAAGGTACGCGCCATTAAGCTGTGTGACCAGGGTAGGCCAATACGGCGCATCGCTTTGGCATCTAAGCGGTTATGCCATAGGTCATGCACATAGTTATCGCAGTGAATTAAGCTGAGATCATCCGGGGTTCCGAGCGGCGGTTGCTCAAGGTTATCACCGACCAGGCCTAGGCCTTTTACATGATGGTACAGGCGCGCAAACTTGCTCATCACAAAGCGATGATTGGGGTCAAAGCTAAACGAGTAATTGGGGTGATAAACCAAAGGTAAATGCGGATTCAAGGCCATACAGCAAACAGACTTAGCGATAACGAGAAGTTAAGCGTAACGAAAGTAACACTTACTTTCGAGTCTTCAACCTTTAATTGGCCAAATTTAAACACACAGTGGCTTAGCTTTTTTTAACAACCAAAAATTGCGTAGATGCGCAGTCATCAGCAATAAACTGCCGACAACGGAGAAAATCACCTCTAAGCTTGGCACAAATAACGCTGTGCCAAGCAGCGACAAGCCAATCAACGCGAGCAGTAACGGCAGTGGTTGATGATGCTGACGCAGACCTTGAGGAAGAGCCCACAGCGCTAAGGCTGCAATAACGAGGAATAGTCCTTGATGAATGCGCTCTGAGAACAAAAACTGCCCTAAAATAGATGTCGATATCAAAAAGCCTGCGGGCAATACAATGCAATGGACTAGGCAAAAAGCACTGAAAAAAATAGCTAATTTATCTTTCATAGGTCCTCCCTTAAATTTCAAATGTTATATTATAACGCTTTGCGCTGTATTGATATCTTCGCACCTTAAAAATAAATCGACGCTCGGCTATTGAAATTCATCGGTGTGTCCCAATTTAAATTTGAACGGCTATTCAAAAAGGAGTGACTATGTCATTATCAAACCGCCAGATCGTATTGAACTCTCGCCCTGAAGGTGAGCCCGTCGCAGATAACTTCCGCCTGCAAGAGGTGGACGCCCCGAAAGCGAAGCAAGGGGAAATGCTGCTGCGCACGATTTATTTATCTCTTGATCCCTATATGCGCGGGCGCATGAGCGACGCCGAGTCTTATGCCGATCCTGTGGCTATCGATGAGGTGATGGTCGGTGGTACGGTCTCCCAGGTTGTTGAATCTCACATTGAAGGATTTAAAGCAGGGGACTGGGTACTATCGATGAATGGCTGGCAAGATTACGCCATCAGCAATGGTGAAGGCGTTATTAACCTAGGCTCCCAGCCACAAAACCCGTCTTATGCTTTAGGTGTTTTGGGCATGCCAGGATTTACCGCTTACATGGGGCTACTTGATATTGGCAAGCCACAAGCGGGGGAAACCGTTGTGGTTGCTGCGGCCAGTGGCGCGGTAGGTGCTAATGTCGGGCAAATCGCCAAGCTAAAAGGGGCAAAGGTCATTGGTATCGCCGGTGGCGCGCAAAAATGCAGTTATGTTAAAGATGAACTCGGCTTTGACGCCTGCATCGACCACAAAGCCGATGACTTTGCTGAGCAATTAGCCAAGGTTTGCGACAGCGGTATTGATGTGTATTACGAAAATGTCGGTGGCAAAGTGTTTGACGCCGTATTGCCGTTATTAAATACCGGTGCGCGTATTCCGGTGTGTGGCCTTGTTTCCCAATACAATGCCACCGAATTACCGCCGGGGCCTGATCGCTTATCATTGCTGATGGGGAAAATCCTTACTAAACGTATGACCGTGAGAGGATTTATTATTTTTGATGATTACGCTCATCGCTATGAAGAGTTTGCCACCGACATGCAAAAATGGGTGCAAGAGGGAAAAATTAAGTATAGGGAGCACCTAATTGAAGGGCTAGAAAATGCACCTGAAGGCCTCAATGATGTTTTGGCAGGGCGTAACTTTGGCAAAATGATCGTCAAAATCAACAACCCTGAATAACGGAAAAGCATAGCCGAGGCGCTTGCCTCGGCGTTAAAAAGTTAATGCTTTTTTAGTTGTCGAAGTGAAGTTACAGCGGTATTGGAAACTGAGTCAAATTCACTATTCGCCCAGCCACCATAGTATGATGAATAATTAAAAATGATACTCTCACCCTCTGTTGCCAGAGGTGCAAAACTTTGTATAAAAGTTACTTCATTATTGTTTAAGGCATTTTTTACGATGCCAAAACATGTAGTAAAGTCAGTCGCTTGAGGACAATTATCATACTTTATAAAAACGACGCGATTATCGTAAACTCCCCAAAAGTGTGATGTCTCCTCACTCAATTCAACTTCATCGAGAGGGCCATCGGCACGTAAATTGAAACCCAATGTGCCATTGTCGTGAAAAACTGAGTAATAGATATCGTCATTTTCATTTACCCAATCTAGGTGCTCATACAAACCGGCAAAGCTTTGCACTGAAAGCGGCGGCTGCTCTTCGGCCTTCATAAACAGACCCATAGATCTTTTTGTTGTATATACATAGCTTGTATCTGGCGACACAAAAATATCGTCATCTTTGTGTTGGAAGAAACCTACCTTATATTCATTGCTTGGGTTACCTAAAAGCATGTGGTCTGTTTTTATCTGGTAAGGAAACTTTAGTTCCAACGACCCTTCAGTGTGTGGAACAGTTAAAGGAAAGGTTAGCTCGCTGGCAGAATCAAAGATGACCTCAACCACTCCTCTAAATTGTGTTTCACTGGCAAGATCATCGTGAACTGATGCTAATCGACCAATATATTTTTGTCCGAATTCTAAAGAGGGTGGGGCTACTTTGTGCAGGCGATAGGTGACGCTTAAAGAAGCATAATCAGCTAATAAAGGGGCTAAGCCAATAAAGTCATCTACTTCGTAGCCATTTAATGAAGATAATACTTCGCCACTGTGCAGTGCATCATACACGACAAAGTTATCATCAACGTAAAGTGGCTCGATGTAATCGATGTTGCGACCTATCGTCACTTCTTCCCAACGAGGCGCACTGGCGTTTTCAAAGTCTCTAGAAAAACTAATCTCGGTTTCATTCACAGTGAAGTGCTCACCATCGAGTTTTCCAACTAGGCTAGCGTAATAAAAAGAGCGATCAGGTAACGAAACTTTCGCTTCTAAACGAGTTTCAGCGTTAGCGGTGAACTGCCCTAAAAATGTGAGTCTAGGGTCTATTGCTGTTGTAAAGTAGGCATCTTCGATTGTAGGAGCAGAGCGTTTGGCCATATTAACAGTGTAGTTTTGCTCTAGCCCCTCGACATGGATACGCAGTTGCGAGTCAGACTCAGCGACGGCGCGCAGCGTTGCAGCTTGTTGCTCACGCTTGCAATATGGGCCACACAAAGCGGGATCAACAGCTAAGTTCACAGCGGTCGCACTATTGTTTAACTCATAGTCAAACTGCTTCATAGTGTCATCAATAATTAGCGCGCCGGCATCATAACCATTAAATACAATATTAAAATCATTAGCGCTGTTTGACCAAGCACCACGCAGTTCAGCGCGACTCAGACTGATGTCATCACGCCATTGCTCGGGGTTGTCATCTACTTCAACGGTTAAAGAATAGGCTTGGCTAAGCTCACCGTCGGAAACGTTCAGTGCTAATTCGTGACTGCCAATATCAAAAAAATCCGGTGCCAACGTTAACGTGGCGGTATTCTCGCTAAGGTCCACAGTGACCCATTGTGGTTTGTCCTCAATGGTCAAGGTGAGCGCATCACTTTCGTTGTCGCTCATCTCTAGCGTGACCGTGGTGCTTTGCAAAGCTTTAACCGTGTTGTTGGCAACACCACTGAGCGATGGGGCTGTGTTTTGTGGCTGTGAAGGAGTATTTTCTGAATCAGAAGAGCTGCCACCGCAGCCAAAAAGAGACAGTGCAATAGCACTACAAAGAAGCGAATGTTTCATGTTTATTATGTAAATCCTTGTTGATATTAGCAAGATGAGTCGCGCAGCTGTTCCAAGCGTGCGTACATATACTCGGTAAAAAAGCCATGCATTAAAAAGCGCTGGCTGAGGTTCCATGGCCCAACTAAATACAGTGGGTGTTTGTTGTAAGCCATTTCGGTGAGATTAGGTTCGCCAATCATTTGGCCAATGCGAATAGCCATAGATTGGTCTAGGTTAAAGCCATTAATGGCGTCGCGGTATTCGTCGCGTTTGAGTAGTAAACAAAACAGGCACATAAACAGTGCATGAGCACTTTCAAAGTCTAAAAACTGGCTCCAACGCTTTTCCACCTGAAAATCATCCATATTAACCGCTTGCCAATGGCGCCAATCAAGCTCAGCTTTAGGCTTTGATAACGGTTGCCAATGGCCGAGCTGAGCAAAGGCTTTAAACAAGCACTGATCATGTTCAACAAAGCTGGCATGGCGCATATCATCAATGGTTTTTGGGTACAGCGGCACTGGCTCAACACCGGCTTTATCACTATTGGCGATAATAAAATTCAAGATGTTAGACTCGGTGGCGTAGTGGCGCAAAATCAACAAATTAGCCTCCACACTCACAAAGTGACGACAAAACCAGCAAATCAACTTTTGTAGTAGTCCATGGGCACTAAATTGGGGCAGCGGTAAGCGTTTAAATAACCACACCAAATGCAGCAAAATAGCGAATAGCCCTTGAAAAAGCGGGCGCACTAACCAGCGTAGCGGATTGTTTAAGTCTTTAAGCCATAAATCCACAGCCGCTTGCTCAATGGGGATGGAATTATCAACGGCCAGCGCTTGCAGCAGCGCTGAGTCGTTTTTATTGGCGCTATTATTAGCCATCGACTTCCTCCAATTGCAGGGCATAAAGGCGGGCGACAACCTTGGCGGTGCGTAAAATAGCTTGCACTTGAGACTCGTTTTGACACACCCGGTCGATTAATTGATAAAGCTTTTCTAAGTGGGCATCGTCGTTATCGCCGTGGTAGCGCATAAAGCGAGTGTATTCACCCTCTAACGCGACACATTGCTCTATTTGCTTTGCCCAATCGCTGGCCATCTTGTGGCCTAGGCCTTCAATGATCCACATCGCGCCTATCATATCCACCGGGTTGGGCTGCGAGCCGCGATACATTAAAAACGCATGCAAGGCTTCACTACCGGCGTTTCGAGGGGCGCTGAGAATATCGTCAAGTTGGCCGCCGGTGGCAAGGTAATCTTGCTCTAACACCTCGTAGTCGCGGTGCTCCTCTTGGGCATGACCAATGACCACGGCGCGCACATCGGCATAGTCTCTATCAAAGCTTGAAGCGGTGCGGGTGATCCAACGGGCTCCCTCAACCACCTGCTGGCGCAGATTAAGGAGTAATTTTTGGTAGTCGTGCACTGTAAACTGACCACGCTGTAGGCGCGCAATAATGTCGACGCGTCCAAGTTGGCGCTCAAAGTCGAACCAAATGCGCATTAGCCCTTGCAGGCACTGTTGGCCGTGCTCACTTAATACATAGTGTTCCATATTTACTCCTGTACCACGGTTAATTTCATGTAGGCGTTATTAAAGCGACCGCTTTCCGGCACCATACAGATAATGGTATCGCCTACGCTATACTGCTGAGTGCGACGAAACTCATCGAGCATAATAAAAATAGAGGCGCAGCCGGTGTTGCCGCGTTCATACAAGTTGGTGTACCACTTATGCTCGGGAATATGACAGCCAGCGCGCTTAAGCATGTCGAAGATGGGCTGGCGAAAATAGTCGGATGAGTAGTGACACAGCAAATGGTCTATCTCGTCGACCTGGACACGGCCTTGGTCTAATAGCCGTAAAAAGCCATCCACGCCCAGTTTGACGATGTTATCGAGTAAGCGCACATCTTGGCGTAATAAGATAGCCCCTGCGGCCTCGGCATCGCGGTAGCTCGGGTAATCCTGCCATGGCTTAGTGCTTTTATCCGCCGTACCCACCGACATACACACAGGATAGGCATCGGCGTGCGAAAAACTGCGGATCCACTCTATTTTAAAGCAGGTGCCACGAGGTTGGCGCTCGAGCATGAGGGCGCCCGCGCCATCGGAGAGCATCCAGCGTAAAAACTCGGCGTTAAAATCTAGCTGCGCGTCTGCCGCTTCATAACGGCTGGCTTTGAACAGCCGCGAGGTGAGTTCACTGGCGACCACCATGGCCGATTCGTGCTCGCCAGCCAACAGTTGTAAATAGGCATTCTTTAATGCCATTAAGCTGCTCGAGCAAATGCCGTGGCTGGAGTGGATTTCTACATCACTGATTGCCAGCTCGGCTTGCACCATAGAGGCAAACCCGGGTAGCACCAAGTCACCTTGGCTGGTGGCAGCGCACAATAAGCCAAGCTGATGTTTATCAAGATAGCTTTGCGCAAGGCAGTCGGCACCCGCTTTAGCGGCCATTTCGGCGTTAGAAATAGTGGTGTTGTGATCGCTATCAATGGCGTAATGGCGTGTTTTAATACCATTAGATTGCAAAATGCGCTTTTTTAGACGGCTTGCTTTGCCGTGCACATAACCCAGAAGCGGCTCAATTTGCTCATTATTAATGGCCGGGCCCGGCAAGTGGTAACCCGTGCTGGTGATATAAACGCTCACGTTAAAGTCCTTTCAAACTGCTGCGCAAGCAGCGAATATTTTCTTCTAAATAAGGGAACACACACAGCACCGCCATAAAGGTTAAGTAAGCGGGTAAGAACCAAGAGCCACCATGAGGGTATTCCATCGGGGTAAGCTGCATTTGGCCTTGCCAATTGAGGGTGACTAAATCGACCACCACCGGCCAATTAACCACAGCGATGAGCGCCAACATATAAAGCGGCAAGGTCGCCAGGTAACTGTGTGCATGCATCTCCCATATACTGATGTGGCGCTTACCCGTCGCGTATGAGACATCCCAATGGGCCACCACCTCGTGCAGCAGCCAAGCGGCAAAGCATATCAGCAGCACCAAGACATTTACGCGATATAGCAAACACATTAGGATAGGGATACCCACTTGGATGCCCATGACCGAGTGCATTAATGACTCTTTTAACCCAGAGGTGTGTTCGATATCGGTTGCGCGGTGACAACACCAGTCAATGAAGCCGGCAATGCCCCACAGCGGCAAAAAAACGAAGAGTAAGAGGTTGATAAGTATCTGTGCAGTATCCATAGCGTTCACACTTCCATGTTAGGAAGCAAAGATTACCACAGCAGCTAAAGGCGGAACAAATATTCGTGTTTAACGGCTGTTATGTGCAAGCTTCGACGCGAGTGTACGGATTTCTTGCGCGTTACTGTCAGACCAGGCTTTGGCGCTGGCTTGATTGGCATCAAGCCACAGGTAGCTAAGATGCTCGTCGGCGGCCAGTTGGATTGGATAACGCTTGGGCAAGCACAATGAGAATACATACTCGGTATTCACCGTTGCCCCCGGTTGATAGCGATAGCGCCATTGCTCGCGGATAGCATAACGGTGGCAGCGCTGTTCATCCACCAGCCTGAGTTGCTGTTGGCTAATATCAATGCCGGTTTCTTCGAACACTTCGCGAGCTGCGGTAGCACACGGGATCTCACCCTCATCAATACCGCCGGTAACCGATTGCCAAAAGTCAGGGTCATCAGCGCGTTGTAGTAACAGAAATTCGCCCTCGAGGGTGTAGATAACCACGAGCACAGAGTAAGGTTGGCGTAGGCTCATATTCGTTGATAACTGCAATTAAAAGCACAGGGTGCATTAAGATTTAAGTGTTGTCTATGGTGCTGATACGTAGGCCAACGCCTAGTCGCTCACTACGCAATTACGACCCTGATGCTTGCCCTGGTATAAACAATTGTCTGCTTGTTTTAAAAGTGCGCCGGGGTGGGCGGTGGTTTGCTCAGTAGAGGCAACACCTATCGTGGTGGTCACCAAAATGCTGTGTTCGTGCGCTTGAATGTGGCAATGCTCCACCTGGCGGCGTACTTTTTCTGCCACATGGCGTGCTTGCGCCAAGGATGTATTGGGTAAAATAACACTGAATTCTTCACCGCCAATGCGAGCAAAAATATCGTACTTACGTAAAATGGCGCTGATCTGCATGGTGGCTTCTTTGAGTACTATGTCACCGGCATGATGGCCATATTGGTCATTAATCTGTTTGAATAAATCAAAGTCGATGATCATTAGCGATACATGGGTACCATCTCGCTCTGCGCGAGCTAGTTGCTGCTGCAATTGTTCATTGAAATGACGGCGATTATACAGTCCGGTGAGTGGGTCGGTTGTTGACTCGCGCAGTAAGATGAGCTCCAAGCTTTTACGATCGGTAATATCAATCACCATGCCAGACCATAACACTGTGCCATCGAGCTGGCGCTTGGGAATAGCATGGGCAAATAACCATTTTTCTTCATTGTCTTCAAGTTCCACTTTAAACTCGCACTCCCAGTCATCCAGGCTTTGCGCGGAATTTAAAATAGAACGTACCACCCGCTGACGATCGTCGTGGGCGATTTTGGTAAGCAACGAGGCGGGGTCCTGTTGCACTGCTTCGGGTGCGACTTCAAAGATGCGCGTACATCCCTCGCTTATGTAAGGGAAGTGCCAAGAGCGCTCAGCCGTTAGCGCAAATTGATAAATCATTCCCGGAAGCACTTGTGCAAACGCATCCAGTCGATTCGAGAGGCTGACACTTTCGCTTTTATCGGTGAGCGAGCCTACTAAGTAACCTTGGCCATTATTCGCCGTGGTTTGCATGCGTTGGCTGTACTCTGTAAGCCAAATGTAGTGGCCGTCTTTGTGGCGAAACCGAAAGTCGGACTTAAACACCCCTTGTGCCCCTTCTTTGCGCCAGTGGCGGGTTTGTGTGTCCTGTGCATCTAAATCCTCAGGGTGAATATGTTCGCGCCACCAGTTTGGGCTTTGTACGAACTTTATGCGGTTATAACCGGTAATGTGGCTTATCTGCGAAGAAATAAAACAAAAACAACAAGGCTCATCAAAGGGGGCTTTATAAATAGCGGCAGGGACACTGTCGATAATGGTTTTAAGCTCGTTTCTTACTTGTGTGAGCTGCTCCAAGTCATGCACGCGTTGGGTTATATCGATATGGGTGCCAGAGATCCACTCGGGCTTGTCATCTGCGGTGCGGGTCACCACTTTGCCGCAATCTCGAACCCAAACCCAATGACCCTGCTTGTGCTTCATGCGCACATCACATTGATAAACTGGGTCTTCACCGCTGAAATGGCGGTCAAAGGCAGCATCCGATGCGTGTAAGTCCTCAGGGTGGGCGTAGAGCAGCCAAGTATCAATTGAAATGGGTGAGAGCTCATCCAACGTATAGCCAATAATATTGGCCCAGCGCTCATTCAACACAACCTCGCCGGTTTGCATATTCCACTCCCACGTACCGGCTTGAGTGCCCTCGATTAAGGCCTCCAAACGCTCAGCACTGGAGCGCTGTCGGTAACCCTCAAAATGTTCGCTTAATGAGACCACTAAACTACTCTGGTTGCCCTGACACCACTGCGCGGTAGCAATAAAAGTACGCTGTTCAAGTTCAACTTGCAGGGTAATGTAAGGGGCTTGCTTGCAAAACGTGGTGAACACACACACATCTTGTTTGTTAAAAAATGAAAAATCATCAAAATGCAGACCTACATAGCGCTCAAGCTGAGCGGGGTGCGCAGCGCTGCAAACTCCTTGCGAGTCGAAAATAAGCAGTGATGTGTGCGACTGTGTCTGCAAAGCGCCTCCTTCCTCAGCCAAATTAATGACCTATTTAGGTACCGATACTTTAGAGTGTATTTATTTTGATAGCTCATACAAAAGTATAGGCTAATTATTAAAAGCTATTTATTTTTAGTGCGTTACTAGAATAAAAAATGAGAAAACCGCAATATTTTTGCCCTCAATACGTTTAGCTTGGGTTCATTGGCGCACATTCACTGTAAAGTTGTTGCGAAATGGTCAACAGACCAATTAAGGAGGTTGCTATGCGACTGACAGCTTTATGCTTAACTACGTCATTCCTATGAGTGAGGCAATGGCTAAGCCTGAACACTTCACGCCCCCAGGCCATGCGAAGAAAATGCACCACGGCAAAAAACATAAGCATAAACACAAAGAGCGCTTTGAGCGCCATCATCACTGTGATCATTACAGCCATAGATACGAAGATGACTACTGGCGTATAGGCCGACATATTGATTATGACGTATACCGTCACGGCAAGGTCCTGCGACGCGACCGCCATGGCCACGTAATTGTGGATATGCACGGCGATGTGTTCCGACTATTAGAGAACAGCCTAGAAATAGTCGAGATTATCAGCCGGAGACATTAACTTTTAAAAACGCCTCAGTGAGGCGTTTTTTATGTGCAAAGCACTCCATTACTTTTTGTTCGTTATATGATAGTTTTTAACTAACTTTATAAATAACAAAGCTTTTTGTGAATAGCGACTTTTACAACATCCATGCCGAGCGCTTAGCAGAACAGTATCTAAGTACTGACTTTGAGCAGGTACATGAGCAGTGTATGCCATATATTGTACCGGTGCTGAACAAGGCTCGCGCTCGGGTCCTCGATATTGGTGCCGGAGCAGGTCGTGACGCGCGCTATTTTGCTGAATAAGGTAACCAAACTCAAGTCTATGCTGTGGAGCCAGCGGAACTATTAGCTCAGCTCGGTGAACAGCATACGCAAGGCTTACCTGTGGCCTGGCTCACGGACTCATTACCAGCACTTCACGCTGTGACAAGATTAGAAGTCAGCTTTGATCTTATTTTACTTAGCGCCGTTTGGATGCACATTCCGGAGTCTCAGCGCGAGCGCTCGTTGCGTAAACTGACCAACTTACTTAAACCAGGTGGACAAATTGTTATTTCCCTGCGTTATGGTCAAGGTGAGCATGAGCGTAACGAGCGAGCTATGTATCAAGTTTGCGCTGACTCGCTTAAAGCGATGGCTCGCAATTTGGGCCTTAGTTGCACTCTATGTACTAAACGTGAGGGCGATAAGCTAAAACGTGAACAAGTAAGCTGGCAAACGCTGGTTTTTCGTTTACCAGATGATGGTTCCGGTGCATTTCCGCTGATCCGCCATGTGGCGTTAAATGATGGTAAGTCAGCGACACATAAGCTTGCCTTGATGCGAGTGCTACTGCGTATTGCTGATGGTCATCCCGGTGCGGTGATACGGCGCGAGGATAATCGCGTGATATTACCAGCTGGCTTAGTCGCTCTTTATTGGTGCCATCAATATAAAACCTTAATTGATCACTATGGCCTTTATCAAACGCCCAATAAAAGCCCTAATATGGGTTTTATGAAGGAAAATGGTTGGCACAAATTAGGCCACCTCACCGCCTCAGATCTGAAAGTCGGGAATGGCTTTAAAGGAGAAGAGGCTAAATCTGTGTGTCGCACGTTGTCGCATGCGGTGAGTAACATTCGTGATATGCCTTGTCGTTACATTACTTTCCCTAATACGCAGCAATGCGTGTTTGAACTCAGCAGTTCGGTAGTGCGAGCTACTGAGTTACTATTTCTTGATTTTCAAACGTTATGCAAATGGGGCGAGTTCTCTTTGCCTGAGCACACCTGGACAGCGCTTAATCGCTATGCCTGCTGGATTGAGCCTGTTTTAGTCAATGAATGGGCTAAAACCATGCAATCCTATCAGGGCAACGATCAGTACCAGTGCCCCACTAAGCGTCATATTTTTATGGAAGCATTGAGTTGGTTAGAGCCGAAAAGAACGACAACCGAGGTACGCCAGCGCTTTGACCAACTGCGCCATGCAGGTGAGAGCTTATCTTGTGTCTGGACAACCCGTAAGCTGCAACGTGAGTATGACATTGATCATTGCATGCCCTTTGCGCGATGGCCCAATAATGACCTGTGGAATTTGCTTCCCGCATCAGCTCAAGCCAACAACGAAAAGCGCGACCGCTTGCCAAGTGTACAGCGCCTAGAAGCACAAGAAGGTTTAATAAAGCACTGGTGGCGTAGTGCTTGGCTTGATACTGGCGATGCAGCGAATCGACAAAAGCAACGGTTTTTTGCAGAGGCCAATTTGGCTCTGCCGAATTTAGATATTAACAACACCTCAGTCGATGATCTTTTCGACGCCTTAGTGTTGCAGCGTGATCGTTTACGGGAAATGCAACAGCTTCAAGAATGGTGATGTCTTACCTTTAGACTGTATAGAGCTCACGGCTTTATCACCATTACTTAATCCACCACCTTTAAGGTACGGTACTCGTCGTAGGCGAATTGGTCGGTCATACCGCTGATGTGGTCTTGAATCAATCGACAGCGGTGGTAAAACTCGTACAGGTGAAAGTGTTCGGCGTTTTTATCCAGTTTGGCAACGGCTTTTTCATAAACGTTGAGGTATTTCCCCGAAAGTTTCTTCACCATGCGTGTGGCAATTAAAAAGTCTTTGTGGTGGCTCAGCACTTGGGTGAATTGCTCATACTCTAAATCGAGTAGCACTTGGTATTCATCGAGCAGGCCGGAGATGATTTTATAGCCTTGTAGCTCTAGCTTTTCAACTTCGGGGTGACAAAATACGCGTTCACGAGCGACTGTTTTCAAGGCATCGGTAATGGCTTGGTGGTGGCTGCCATCTTCGATTAATGAGGCGTTGAGAGTGCCCGCGTACACCTGCTCTATGTTGTCTTTAAAGCGCGTTGCCGCATGCTCGACCAATGGGTGTAAGAGTTTTACACGCAGATAAATGAAAAAGGTGTTGTTGTAGTTGAACTCGGCCTCATCTGCTTTTTGTCGGGCAAACTCGCAGGCTTTGGCCACGAGGTTGCTGTAACCTTGCTCTGCGGTATCCAGTGCCCCCAGCCTTTGGCGATAAGCATCATCCAAGTAGTGCACCAATTTTTCCACCGAGAGTATGCCTTTTTCTACCGCGTCTTCCATATCGGCCAAGCAATAGGCGATGTCGTCGGCGGCCTCCATAATGTAGCTGGCGGGGTGACGACAGCCATTATCCATTTCTAAGGCATCACCTAGTTGGGCGATGAACGCAGCCTCGCTGTGGTAAAAGCCGACTTTTTTCATAAGGTAGCTTTTATCTTCAGGCCGCGCGTCTTTCGCCATAGTGCCGGGGCGAGTGTATTTAAGAATGGCCGCTATTTGGCTGTAACTTAAGTTCAGTGCTAACAACGAGTGAACTGCGCGGATCGCTTGCGCGTTGCCTTCGAAGTTTTGTAAATCAAGCATTAGCTGGTGCTTTAGCGGGTGTGTTTGCGCAAGCGTCGGCAACGAGCCAAAGCGTTGTTGCAGGTAGCGACTAAACCAGTGGTTGATGGCGGCCTCACCAAAATGGCCAAAGGCCGGATTACCTATATCGTGCATCAAACACGCCATTTCCACCAAGGTCTCAAAGGGCCGCTCCATGTCGGTGAGGCCATAGTGTGCACGCTCTTGTGCATTGAGCTTAGAAAACAGTTTTTGCACAATAAAACGGCCGTTTTGCTGTACCTCAAGGGAGTGGGTGAGGCGAGAGCGTACGGCGGCGTTGCGCTCTAATGGAAATACCTGAGTCTTTTGCTGCAATCGACGTATGCCGGAGGAATTGATGATGCGGCCGCGATCGCTCTCTAAGCTGGTATGCAAAGCTTTCAGCGGGTTCACTTGGCGTGCGGTGTTTATTTTTGTAGTAAAATCGATGTGCGCCATCATCACTCCTAGATAATTGACCTGCGTCTAAATTAGCAGCTTTAGTTCACAAATCAATGTGTTATTTCGGTGTGAGTGATAGCACTTATCAGTAAATAAACTAGCCCACGGCACGTTGGTAAGTGGGCAAATCGAAAAACAGCGAGCTCATATTGGCAATGCGCTTCAATGCTGCCTTTTCTTGGTCCTGCCATTGCGGCACTTGCGTGCGGCTTTCACAGCAAAGCACCCCTCTTGGCTCGAAGTTATCGTGCAGCACGTAATCAAGCAAAGAGTAAAAGCCACATGGCTCAAAGTAGCCTGCGACCATATGTTTGGTAAACGGGTGATGACGCACGTCTTCAATGGCAAGAAAATCATGGCTGAATAGCGCAGAAAAATAAGCCTGGGCTGTATCTTGGCCAATAACCCCGCCGTCAGAATAGGCGCCGGTGTGTTTATCAAATTTAGCGATGCACACAATACTTGAGGTGTTTTCATTGGCCACCCAAAGACTTACGACATCGGCTTGGGGAACATGCTCTGCTGCAGTGTGAACTATCTTTTGCAGCTTTTCTATGTGGCTTAAACCTGGGTTAGTTAAAGCCAAGTTAAGCTGAAATAAATCAACCATTTGCCACTCTCCTCACAACAAAAATGTTGTGACTATGCCCAATCTTGCTCCGTACGCTAGATACGTAACTGGAGCTTTACTGCGCCAGTGTGAGCCACTGACAATTATTTATTATAGGCACCACACGGCGTTGTAGCCTGACTATTTTTGCACGTTCGCTCAATACCACGCGCACCAGTAAATAATACGCAGGCACTAACGTTTTGGTTTCTCGTCATCGAGCGGGCCGGCGCCAATATCCACTTTTTCTTCGCTTGGCTTAAAGTCAGGGTCTAGCGAAAGATTAGCAAAAGGGTTCGACTTTTTGTCTTTGTCTTTGTTCTCGTCTTCGTCTTCAGCACTGGTTTTTTCTGGCTCCGAGTCATCAGTGCGAGCTTCTTCACTTTGCTGATCTTGCTCTGAAAGCGCAGATTCTAACTCCGCAAGCGCGTCATCAAGGCTTTGACTGTTACCATCGTCAATATCTAGCGCCAACTCTTCATCGCTTGATGATGTTTGCGCTTGTGTCGCTGTGCTTTGGGGCTCAATAATTGATGGCTCAGGCTCAGGCTCAGGCTCAGGCTCAGGCTCAGGCTCAGGCTCAGGCTCAGGCTCAGGCTCAGGCTCAGGCTCAGGGGTATCTAACAAGGGTTGTGACGGATCAAAGTCGTCAAATGGGTCATCCCCTTGGCTGGAACCCTCGTGGATTTGCTGCGAGCTTGATGCAGGCGGCTCTGTGGCAGAAGTGGATGATGCTTGCTCATCGGAGCTTGGGTCGGACTCACCACCTGCACGTTTATTGGCGGCTTCTAAAAACGCCATAAACTCCTCATCACTCATATTCGACCAGTCTTTGCTACTGCTGTCACTGCTCGGCTCAGGAGTTTGCTCTTGTTGCTCCGTTGCAGGTGTCGATTTGGGAGTCGGCGCGGGTGCCAAATCTTTACTAGAGTGCGCTGTATCGTCCGAGTTCGGTGCGTCGTCTTTGCGTTTGAATGGGTGAATTTCCGCGCTCTTACTTGCTCCTTCCGGATCGCTGGAACGAGGCTCTGTGGCAGTTTTGGGCATCGGCGCAACGTTCTCTGCAGGCACCTCAGGGCGAGGTGTCTCTTCTTTTGCAGCGCTTGGTTGAGACTTAGGCTCAGTGCGCGGCTCTGATCTTGGTGGTTGCACGGGCGTCTCGATTAACGGCTTGGTTGAAGACGCGCCCAGCGCGGCGTTGCTTCCTTGCGCAAGCAATTGCTTCACTTTGTCGATTAAGTTAGTACACTGTTGGGCGTCAAAGCTTTCAACACTGTAGCTAAGAATGTAGTCAACCAAGTCTTCACGCTGCATCACCAACGCAGGCAAATCAGATTTGAATAAAGCGTTGTTACTAAACAGGACCAGCAAGTTAACCTGTTGCTCTTGTATGTCCAGTACTTTGGCTAGCGCACCAGCCTGAGCCTTGAGCTCGGTGATGGGGTTATCAAACTTGATTTCTTCATCGCCGTTTCGGGCGGTCCACTCTTGAGCGTGCTCGCCGCCAAAAATGTCGCCTTCTTGGTTTGGTCGCGCCACGATAAACACACCGTACGGGCTAATGTATAACTGCTCGATGGCTGAGGGCTTTGCTTTTGGACTCACCAGTACAGGAACCGAAGAAAAGCGTTTATAAACTTGTGGGTCGAGCGTGTCAGGCTGTTTACCGGTGACCTTTTGCCACATCTTTTTGTAATTAACCTGTTTTTTAGGCAGCTTCGGCACAGGAATAGCTTTGATAGCTGCTGTCTTTTTCGGCTTCACAGCTTTACCTTGGCTACTGCGGTTGCTGCGAATAAAAATCAGCAATGTAATTAGCATGGCAATAAGCACCAAGGCTATTAATGCAGGGAAAATCAAGCCAACGAAAGGTGAACTGGGCTCTGAGGGTTGGCTTTGTACAGGAGCAGGAGCCACTTTTTTCGCTGTCACCGGAGCTGATTTTTTCGCGGTAGTTTGCGTTTTTTCTGCCTTCGCTTGTTTTGCAGCCTCTTCGGCGGCACGCTGCTCGACAATAGTGAGCTGCGGTTCAGAGGTGGTTACTGTTGGTTCGGCCTCAGGTCTTTGCTCTTTTAGTACCTTTTTAGGTTTGCTAGCTACTTCCTGAGGCTGAGATTGGTCGTTTTCGGGCTTCGATGTCGTTTTCGCTTGCGGTGTGCGCTTTTCTAAATTCTTACAATTGGCATCGTAATCTCGTTTGGCACTGCGATAACTTGGGTGCGTGCGAGAGTGATCAAACTGCGCCATTTGCTGCTTCAAAAGAATACACATAGCACTGTTATACTCGCGGGCACTGCTTTGAGTGCTCGCTAAGCTCAAGGTTAGGAATAAGACGAAATACGCAAATCTCATTTTATAAACATGGGTAAACAAGGTGTTATCTACACGTAGTCTAAAGCTTGTGGCCACATTTAGCTATAGCCAAAAAGCGCGATTCGCAATCATACTGAATAGTTGATGAATTTTTCGCCTTTTCAGGTCAGTGAATAGGGGATTCCAACCAATGCTGAATGATGGTTGGATTGTTTTGATACTTCTCTGGGTGCTGAATGATGGACTCCAATAGCGCTAGCTCTTTGGCATAATGGGTTTCTACATCGGGCACTTTTGATAACAGGCAAAATAGATAATCCGCAAACCCAGGTTTTGCCGGGCGCTGCTCTGTGGCCATACCTTTGTGCATAAGTTGCCTGTAAACATCCTCACGCCAACGCTGCGCCATGGTTTGCGGCGATAAAAAAGCGCTGCCAAGCATGGGTTGAAGTTGTGCCAAAACCTGTTCCTTGCTTTTGTCTGCATGCAGGCAAAGCCATAAGGTAAACAGCTCCAGCTCAGTGAGTTCGGCTAAATCTAAATATGCGCTTGGTTGATTCATAGTTACAGCCGTGTCAGCAATAGCATTGTTGTTCGACAACCGTAGTTAAACGATTGCACCTAAGGTGATACATCATTCTCTACCGAGCAGTACGGGGCATCGCAGTAGGAAGATCATTTGATGTAGCACAAGCTTGATGATTAGTGCTATTGTTATACTCATAAAGTAGTAGGTAGTGCTTGTAGTTGGGCTGTGTATATGAAGTTTTCCCGTTTTGGTGTGATTGACTTACGCCAAGTTATTCTCGGGTTTGCGGTGCTGTGTGTGATGGTCACCCTCGGTAATCAGTTCATTATTAACTACCGAGTACACGGCCAGCAAATGGTGGCCCATACCCTGACATCCAATCAGGCTTATGCCAGTAAGCTCTCTGATATTACCGAACAGTTCCTCAACTCTTTACAAATGCAGTTGCGCTATAGCGCTGCGCGATTAGCCGATAACAATACCCCAAAAACACAGCAGCAAGAAACGCTGCGCTTATTAGAGCAAACCGCGTCTTTTAACTCTGTGGTGGTGGTGAACGAGCAAGGCGTGATTACCAGCACTGCGCCGTTAACCTTAGGTGTCAAAGGTGTGAGATTACAAAGCGACAGTGCCAAACAATCTTTGCGCGCACAAGCACCCACCATTCCTCAACCGTTTGTATCGCCGGCCAGTAATTTAATTGTGAGCCCCTCACACCCCATTTTTAGCGCCGATGAGCAATATCAAGGCTATATTGCTGGCACCATTTATTTACATGGCGACAATATTCTCTCGCGGCTACTCGGGCAGCACTTTCACAACGATAAAGCCAATATTATAGTGCTCAGCGCAAATGGCAGCGTTATTTATCATTCTCAACGCCAGCGTGTGGGCTCTAAAATAACGCCCGCTTCGCCATTGTGGCCTGCGTTCGCTAATGCGCAAATGCAAAGTGGCAGCGAAGGTGTTGGTGGTATGTTGGTGGGCTATGCACCTGTGCGCGCAGCGAATTGGGTGGTGCTAGTAGGGACTGAGCGCGACCAAGTCGTTGAGAGTGTCGGCAATACCATAATGAATGTGCTTGCCAAAGCTGCTCCAGTGACCGTGATTACCTTGTTGGTGATTTGGTATTTAGCGAATTTAATTAGTGCTCCGCTGCGACAGCTTGCGCAACGCGTGGCCGATTCAAGTAAAGAATATGATGATGTGCCAACGTGGTTTTTTGAAGCGAAAACACTACGCAACGCACTGAGAACTTACAGTAATGAACAGCGTCAGCGTATTAATGACTTGAATAAAGCAAGCTTAACCGATCCGCTCACCGGCATTGGCAACCGTCGTTATATGGAAGTGTTTATTCAATCTATGGTCGCCGATGAACAAGCCTTTGCGGTGATCACCTTGGATATTGACCACTTTAAGCGTGTCAATGATAACTATGGCCACGATGTGGGTGATGACGTTATACAAGGGCTAGGGCAGCTATTGCAGAGCAGTTGTCGAGAGTACGATGGCGTGTGTCGCAGTGGCGGCGAAGAGTTCCTACTTATTCTCCCGGGCATAGGTAAAGACATTGCGTTAGAGCTGGCAGAGCGCTTGCGAGTGGCTATCCAAGCTCATGATTTTACACCAGTACCGCAAGTAACGGTGTCTCTAGGCGTGAGTTTGTGGCAGCCAGGTTGCTCGGTGGATGCGGTACTTAAAGCTGCTGATAATGCGCTGTATCGGGCGAAACAACGAGGCCGCAATCGCTGCGAGGTGGAGTTGCTGGGTTAGGGTTATTTGCGTGGTTGCTGTTTATCCCAAAGCGACAATAGGCGCTGCGCAATGCCCCATACTAACAGCAAAATCATCAGCAGTGTGATCACCAATAGCAGCGCCGAGTCATTAATAAATAACCAGCTTAGGCTCAGCACAATGCAGCAAAACACACAAATGCTCAGTAAAGTATTTTTGCGCTTATTCGCCTGCTTAGTCATGCACACCTACCGTTTTAGAAACTGCCGATAGTATATCAACTTCTGAGCGCTGATCATCCTTCACTTTGTAACTTAACGACGTAATTCAAGATGCGATGAGCAAAGTTTCGCCACCGGCTAGCATGCGCGCCGATCACAGCTGTTAAACTGTTGGAAAGTAACAATTAAACTCTTGTAATTTATTGATTTGAATCATACATTCGCCAGCTAACCAATAACCAGAATTTCCCTTAAAGCCTGTTCCTGATACTGTGCTAAGCTTCTTATGAAATGGTATACAAAATTACAAGAATCATATGACATCGTCTTTTAACGCGCTTTACCAATGTAGCTGCAGCGAGCAAGCCTATGAGCTGGCACTGAGTATGATTGATGAAGCTTTTGGCGCAGCCCATTGCTTTGTTGGTAAGTTATGCGCCAACGCGACAGAAGTACAGACTGTGGCCTACCATCAAGACGGTGCCGTACGCACAAATTTCCAATATCCTCTGGCTGGCTCTCCGTGCGCCGATGCATTACAGAGCGTCGATGTGTGCGCTTTTGGCGATAATGTGGCTGATTTATTTCCCGATGATACCATGCTTGCGGAGCTGGGGATTGAAGCCTACATCGGTGTGACGCTACGCGATGTATCACGCCAACCCATTGGTATTTTGGTGGCGCTATTTGAACAACAGCGAACGTTTGACCAAGTTGATGAGCAGTGGTTTAAGGACTTGGCATTTATCGTTGCTGCTCAAGCCCGCCATGATGCCGATTTGGCGCGAAAGGATAAGCTGTTAGCTGAGCTATCACTGCGTAATATCGTGTTTGAGCAAAGCAAAGAAGCCATCATGATCACCGATAACAATAACCGCATCCTACGGGTTAACCCCGCCTTTGAGTTGTATACCGGTTATCGTGAGAGTGAACTAAAAGGGCGTTCACCCGCAGTGCTTTCCTCAGGTCAGCATCCTCCAGAGTTCTATCATGAAATGTGGCGGCAGCTCGAGCAAATGGGCCATTGGCGAGGCGAGATTTATAATCGTCGTAAAAATGGTGAAATTTACCCAGAAGAGCTGTCGATCACTGTTAACCGTGGTGCTAATGGGCAAATTACCCATTATATTGGTTTGTTTCGTGACATTAGTGAATGGAAAGAAAGTGAGCGCCAACTACGGTTTTACGCCAGTCAAGAACCCTTAACTGGGCTTTTAAATCGTCGCAGTTTCTTAGAGAAAGTGGAGCAACATATTTCGTTGTTTCGCGCTCAAGAGCAGCACGCGTCAGTGCTGTTTTTAAACCTCGATCGTTTTAAAGATATCAACGATTTATATGGTCCAGAAATTGGCGATAAGGTACTGATTGCGGTGGCGTTGCGGCTGCAAAATTGTGTGCGTAATCATGATGTGATCAGCCGCTATGGCGGTGACGAATTCACTATTTTAATTGCCGATGCCAAACCTGGGCACGCGCACCGCTGCGCCGAGAAAGTGTTGGAGCGAATCCACCAGCCCATACGCTTGGGGGATTTAAGCATTGAATTAAGTTGCAGTATTGGCATTGCTCACATGCATAGCGATACCGATAGCGCCACGGTGCTCGTTCGCAACGCCAATCATGCCATGTTGAGTGTTAAGCGCGCTCAGTCTCACAGCATTGCGGTACACAGCCAAGAGATTGAAGCCATTTACCTGCGTAAACTTAAACTGCGCGACAAACTCCATAAGCTACTGCGCTTTGATGGCCTAGATGTGGCCTACCAACCGGTTATCGATAACCAAAGCGGGCGTATTGTTAAGTTTGAAGCCCTAGCACGCTGGCGCGATGAAGAGCTTGGGGTGATCCGTCCCGATGAGTTTATTGCCATCGCTGAGGAGTTCGGACTTGTGGCCATTTTGGGCCAGTTTGTGCTGCGCAAAGCGCTGGCCGATTTGGCATGGATCCATAGTCAAGGCTACAACGACATCAGCATGGCAGTGAATCGTTCAGCCTCAGAATTTAACCATGTATTGCATCCCGTTGATACGGTGCTCGATACCTTGGCTGACTATAACTTAAAGCCCAGCTGTTTGACCATTGAGGTGACCGAATCGGTGGCCATTCATGCCCGGAAGCAAGCCGAAGGGATGCTTAATGAGTTACGCAGCAAAGGAGTCATGGTGGCCTTAGATGACTTTTGTACAGGGTATTCATCATTGAGTCACCTTATCGACCTACATGCTGATTATATTAAAATCGATAAGAGCTTTACCCAGCAAATGCTCAGCGAACACAAGCACCAGGTGGTGATTGCCAGCGTTATTCGTATTGCCTCAGAGCTCGATATGGAAGTGATTGCCGAAGGCGTGGAAACACAGCAGCAACAGCAACAATTGCGTGAGTATGGTTGTCACTTTAGTCAAGGGTATTATTACTCCCCTGCAGTTCCTTTAAAAGAGGCGATGGTGCTGTTAGCCAAGCATAATGGCGATGTATAACGGCCCCAATGAATTTTCCAATATAGGTTCAAAAAGTGTTAAAAATGAAGCGATTAGCAGCGTTTTAATCGCAATTTAACAATCTTGTGCCATAGTGAATAAGACCGATGTTTTAGGAGCTACACCATGCAAAACCTCACCCTCAAAACCATTTTCATTGGTTTTGTGTTTGTCGCCCTGTTTGTGGTTACGTTAGTGACTGCACTCATTAATACTGGGCAGTTTTCCAGCCTTTATTATCGGCAAACTGAAACGCAGTTATTACCAGATACTGTTGGGCGAGTAGCGAATGAAATTAGAGCCGAACTGATGTATCCCACTACGGTTTCAAAAACGCTGTCGCAAAACGCGATGTTGCATCAATGGGTGCGCGATGGCGAGCAAGGGAGTGCTCAGCATGGACTAGTGCTTGATTACTTTCGCGACTTACAGCAGAAATCCGGTGCGACATCGGTATTTTGGGTAAGCCGAGAAAGCCTGAATTATTACACCGAGGGTGGACTGTTTAAGCAGGTATCGCGCAGTGAATCACGGGACAGCTGGTTCTTTGATTTCATTTCTAGCAGTGCACAGCAGCAGTTGGCACTGGATGCCAGTGAACAAGGTGGACAACTGACTTTATACGTTAATACCTTAGTGAGTATTGATGGCCAGCGCGCAGGAGTCGCGGGACTGGGTTATGATGTGTCGAAAATTGCCAATATGGTTACCTCACGTAAAGTCGGCGAGCAAGGGTATTTGTTCCTGGTTGATGACACACAGCGCATCATTGCTCATGAAAACAGCCGCTTTATTGGTAAAACGGTGGCCGATGTTAACCGGTTAGCACCAATGAGCTCGGCTCTTACTAGCAATGGCAGTGGCTTTGTACTCAATGAAACTGAGCTTGATGGCGAGGCGGTTTATGGTGCGGTGATGCCCATTGAAGGCACCGAGTTAAAATTGGTCGCGGTGCTGCCAGAGCATGAGATCTCCGGCGCAATTAATTCGGTTATTTGGACGTCGGTGCTTGCCAGTGTGGTACTTGCAGTGGTGTTCTTGGTGTTAACCATGTATTTTGCCAATTGGCTAAGCAGCCGCATTCGTACCGTGGGTGATGACCTCCTTGCTATGTCTGGGCAAGGAGGCGATTTAAGTACGCGCCTTGATGATAGCGTTGATAATGAGTTGGGGCATCTGGCCAAGGGCTTTAACGCCATTATTACCAAAGTCGCTGAGCTGGTGGATGAAATCAGTGTCACCGAACAAGCGATGCGCGAGGGCATTGCTGAGCTGGCTGATTTTTCCGATAAAACCTTCAGCGCCACAGAAAGCCAGCGCTCACAGACGGATCAGGTCGCGACAGCGATCACTGAAATGGGGCAAACGATTACCGAGGTATCCGATATTGCCCACCGTACCGCCAGTGATACCGAAGAAGCGGTGCGTGAAACGACCACCACCAACGACAATATGACGCTCACCGCGCAAACCATGCAAGAACTCAACGATATTCTCAATAATGTGGATAGCAGCGTGGGTGAGTTTGCTAATCAGGCGGCAGAAATTAACTCGGTGGTGGAAGTGATCAATGCCATTTCCGAACAAACGAATTTATTAGCCCTGAACGCCGCTATCGAAGCTGCTCGCGCCGGTGAGCAAGGGCGTGGTTTTGCTGTGGTTGCAGATGAGGTGCGTTCACTGGCGCAGCGTACGCAAAAGTCTACCTCAGAGATCCGCGATCAAGTGGCGCGCTTGCAAAGCACTTCGACGCAATCACAAGAGGCCATCGCACGAGGCACAGAAAGTAGCCGCCAAGTCACTGAGCACACGCAAACGGCGGTGGCGTCGCTGCGCGCGATTCAGCAAAAGTTTGAGGAGATCAGTCAGGGCAATCATCAGGTTGCCGCCGCCACCGAAGAGCAGGGCACAGTGGTTGAGCACATTAACCAGTCGGCCCATGAAATATCAGACAGTGCCGGCAGCATTCACTCTTATGCCGAGCAGCAGCAAAGCGCAACGCAAAGCTTATTAGCGCGGGCGCAGCATCTGCGCGATTTAGTGAGTCAATTTAAGGTTTAGAACAGATGCAGCGAAAGTCTGTCGGCGAACAGCTCCAGCGCATAAAGACCTGCGCTGGAGTTGCCAAAGGCATTGAGCTTGGGTGACCACACCGAGACCGCAAATTGCCCGGGAACAACAGCAACAATGGCACCGCCTACTCCGGATTTACCGGGCATGCCGACGCGATATGCAAAATCGCCAGCGGCGTCATAAAGGCCACTGGTAAAGAGCAGTGAGTTCAATTGCGAGTTTTGTTTGCTGGTCAGAATGCGCTCGCCTGAGGCGATGTCGACACCCCGATTAGCGAGATAGCCAAAGGTGCGCGCCAGTTCTTGGCAGTTCATTTCGATAGCGCAAAAGCCAAAATAAACCTTGAGCACTTCTTCCACATCATTCTCAAAATTGCCAAACGAGGTCATTAAGTGCGCCATGGCAGCGTTACGATGGCGGTGTTGAAACTCTGAACGGGATACTGTTTGGTTGATACACACTCGAGGATTACCGCTGAGCCAACGCACGGTTTCTAACATATGGTGAGTGGGCGCGCTTAAGCGAGAGTAAAGTGCATCGCAGGTAACAATCGCGCCGGCGTTAATAAACGGGTTGCGCGGAATGCCTTGTTCAAATTCAAGCTGGGTAAGCGAGTTAAACGCAGTGCCTGAAGGCTCTTTGCCAACGCGGTGCCACAACGAGTTGCCATAGCGTTGCAATGCTAAAGTTAGAGTGAGTACTTTGGAGACCGATTGAATGGTAAAAGGCACTTCCACATCGCCGGTACTGAAGGTTTGCCCATCCACGGTATGCACCGCCATCGCAAACTGCTCACTATCGACCTCAGCCAAAGCTGGAATATAACTGGCCACCGCGCCCTCGAACTGCGACAATCGTGAACGTACATCGGTGTTAATGTCGTCAATAACCTGTTGAATATTCATCCGCTTCTTTCACTTGACTAAAACCCAATGATACGGAATATAACACCTATACGAAAGCGCAGCATTGCCCCAAATGATGGCCGCTTTTAGATAACTAAGTGCTTTGGCCTCAGGGTAAGGACTCATGAGGCAAACAATTAATAAATAATACCAGCGCAATGGACTGCTAAGCAGAGAAAAGAGAGTCATCAATGATAAGACGGTTAAGTAGTGCATTGCTGTTAAGTATGAGTATGTTGGTGGGCTGCGGTGGGTCAAGCTCCGACTCACAAGCGCCTGCAGGGCCGCCGCCGTATCCACCGCAAGGTAGTACATGGCAATGGCAATTATTGGGGGCGCTCAATAGCGAGTACGATGTATTCGCTTATGACATTGATTTGTTTAATACCGCTGCCGAGACCATTGCCAGCCTCCAACAGCAAGGGCGTTTCGTCATCTGTTATTTTTCAGCCGGAAGTTATGAATCTTACCGTGAAGATGCTGGCGAGTTTTTAGACTCCGAGCTTGGCAATACCTTGGCCAATTTTGCTAATGAGCGTTGGTTGGACACACGCAGTAGCAATGTCCGCGCTATCATGCGCGCGCGCATGGATTTGGCCGCTGCCAAAGGGTGTGATGCGGTGGAGCCGGATAATGTTGATGGTCACATTAATAACACCGGCTTTGCACTCACTCGTGAGAACAGCATTAATTACAGCCAGTTTATTGCTGAATATGCGCGCTCGGTCGGCTTGTATGTGGGTCTTAAAAACAACGTTGGCCTGGCGCAAACCTTGGAGCCTTATTTTGATTTTGCGGTCAATGAATCGTGCTTTCGCTTTAATGAGTGTGCACGCCTAGCCCCTTTTGTTGATGCTAAAAAGGCGGTTTTTCATGTGGAATATTTGTCAGTGGCCGAGGTCGGCAGCGGTGAGCTGCAACGAGTCTGTGCACAAACCGAGCCGCTGGGCTTTTCCACCTTGGTGCTGCCCACGGCATTGAATGACGCGTATCGCTTTAGCTGTCGCGAGCAATGAGCGCTTTACTTGTTAGCGTTGCAGCATAAAAGTCTCATATTCGAGGCGGTTAAACTGACGATTTAGCATCACTAACCCCAAGACGGTGCTGATCAGCATGGCTAAAGCAAAACCGTAGCCATAGACCTCAGGCCCAAGCTGAATGGAGAGCTCAGTGAGCATCAAGTTGGCGAGGGTCATCACCGTCACCAAGGCCGTGGCCTGATAACGTTTATCTAAATAAAACATGACGTTGAGTATGGCCATCAAAATAACTTGCAAGGACACGCCGACTAAATCGACATACAGCAAGTGTAGATACGCGAGGTCTATTTTCAGCAGTGTGAGAATTTCTTCACTCCACAACAGCAGCAATGCGAGGGTGATCCCTTGCACTTTAAAAATTTGATACAAGCTGTCTTTGCAGTGCAATACCATTTGGTCTTTAAGTAAGTACACCGACTCCAAGGTGCCGCCTTCGCGCACCGTTTGGTAAAACCGCTCGTTTGAGGCGGCAAAGTCGGTTTCCATGTGCAGCATAAACACCGCCATGCCAGGAATAATGGCGAGGTACGCGATAAAAATTGGCAAATCATAGATATATGAGGCGCGGAACATATCGATAACGGCAAAAGACACCTCGGGGTGTAGCCAAAATACGAATTTATCCACCCACACTCCCAAGTTATAAAGCAACCCACATAATGCTAATGAGTAAAAAGCTTGCTTGCGGTTTAAAAACTGAAAGGCGATAAGCGAACCGGCGCTGTAATTGCGTAAAATAAAAAAGAGTAAAACAAAGGTGATAAGCCCCTGACACGCGGCAAAGATCATCAATAGCCCCAAAATACCGTAAGGTGGCAGTAACCATGAAGCCAGCACCATCAGGGTGTAGCCAATCGCTAAGGTGGCAACAATCCGATAATACTGCTTCATACCGCTTAGGAATACGATGATTAACCACAGGTTGCACAGCACCACAAAGCCGCATAACAACGCCATTTTTACTGCTGCATCTAACGATGTATTGGCGAGCACGGCAATACCAATGGCTGTGCCAAGCGCCGAAACAAGTAACATGCAGCCCAATAAATTTGGCGTTACCTTGTGATCTTGGCCTTCAAATAGCCGGTCGGAGATAAACCGTGTTAGTAGCAGTTGGAACATACCACTGAGGATCAGTGAGCCAGCCATCATGTAAGTGACTAGCACTAGGTACTGTATGATCAGAGTGTTAGGGAACACTCGACCGATGCTTATCATACCGATGATCATCAGCGCTAAAATGGATAGCACCCAGGGCCCTGAGCCCACAACTGCCGCCAAGCCGTATGCTTCGAGGTAAGAGAGCAGGGTGTTTTTCTTTAATATTCGGCGTAGCTCAAAGCCTATTCCTGCCATGTTAAATGCTCCTCATACAGCGTTTGGTAGCGCTCATACATCGTATGTTCTTGATAATATGCTTGCACTCGGCGATAGCCGTTATCACCCATTTGTCGCCAGCGCTGGTCATCTTCCAATAGCGCCAGCAAGGCTTCACTGGCTTGGTTGGGGTCGGCTATATTTGTTACATAGCCACAGCGCCCAAGTTGTTGGTCGTGTTCGTTCATACCTTCAAGAATTTCGCGGCATGAGCCAACTTCTGAGGCCACACAGGGGATACCTGCGGCCATGGCCTCAAGTAGTACCAGAGGTTGCGCCTCACTGATGGAGGTGAGCATACACACGCCAAGTTTGGGAAGAATTTCGGCAACATTTTGCATGCCTAAGAACAGCACATTGTCTTGCAGCCCCAAGCTATTAACCAGCAGTTCGCACTCGCGAACATAGCTTGGATCTTCCTCGGTGGGGCCAATGATCCACCCTTGCAGTTCTGGTTCGCTATTAAGGGCCACACGAATAGCACGAATAAACGTTTTTATATCTTTAATGGGCACCACGCGACCAATTAACCCCGCGACTTTAGGCGCCTGTTGCGGTCGCTTGGCGTAGGCCTCACTGAAGCGCTCCATACTGATACCGTTGACAATCACCCCGGTTTTATCTGCCGGTGCGCCGTCTTTTATTTGCCGCTGTCTATTGCCTTCATACAAAGCGATGATGCTATCTGCTTGGTCGTAGGCGGTACGCCCTAATTGCTCAAAAAAATCTATCCAGGTTTGCCGTGTTTGCTCCATTTTTTTATGGATACTGGTGTCCAGCGCACTGTGTCGGTCTTTGATCCAGCTTGCTTGGGTGAGATCAATTTTGCGCTCTTTGGTATAAATACCGTGCTCGGTTAATAAATAAGGCATCTGCTGTTTTTGTTTCGCCAAGGCGCCGAGAAAGCCGGCATAACCGGTCGAAATACTGTGAAATAGCCGCGCAGGGGGCAGGTTTTCAGCCACTTTGACTAAGGTGAATAAGGGGCTGTAGATGTTGCGAAAAGTCCAAAAGTAATCCACAAACGATTGGTTTTGCGCGTGTTGGAAATACAAATCAACAATCACATCCCAAGAGCGCTCGCTGTATAAAAAGTCATCATAACTTAGGCCATGTTTTTTACCCAAGTTAGCCAACAAGCCTTGTAAATGCTCACCATCTAAGGTTTGCTCTGGGTTTTTGAAACGTGAGATGACATTTTGCCAAAGGCTGAAAGCGGATTTTTTCCCGCGTCGAGCGCGCGGTGCCAGCAAGCCGTCCTTGTCCATCAAGTAATGGGTCTCCATGCCGACCACATTGTCAGGCAAGGTGTAATGTTGCTGTTGATAAAAAGAGCGGCTTCCGCCTATAAATACAAGGTAAAAGTTAAGGTGGCTAAGGCCACTGATCAGCTGATGCACCCAGCTTGATACACCGCCGCGCACATAAGGGTACGTGCCCTCTAACAATAAACACACATCAATACGCTTCACGACGCCAAAACTCCCTTAATTCATTTAGCGCATCACCGGGTTCGGTGGGCAGGTGACTGACTAATAAAGCGGCATGGTCGTAATCGCCCTGAGCAAAAGCAGCCTCGGCTAAATAGGGTGCCACTTGTTTTAATAATAGGCCGCGATGACGCGCTTTTTCTAGATACTGCGTGGCTAAATCATATTCTTGTAATTCCAGCAGCACCCGGCCGAGTTGTAACTCACTGCGCGGTGAAGGGGTGAGGGCTTCGGCTTGCAGTAAGTAACTTTTCGCTTGCTCTAAGTAGTGATTGCGCAGTGGCCCTTCAGCGATGCCAAGGTAGCATAGCTCCCAATACAGCTCAGCAATTTGAAAGTGCAACGAGGCTTGTGCGCCTTCGCTTAGTTTGTTTTTTAATGCGTCAATGTTGCGGTTGATACCAAATTCTATTTTTTCGATGGCGGCGTAGGCAAGTAAACGCACGTCATCGACCTTGTCGGTCAGCGCTAACTTAAGCAGCGGCACCGCCACGCGCTCTGGTAAAAAGCGACAGGCATTGACCGCAATCAGGCGACGCTCATCGGAGGGATTAAACAACAAAATATCTTTCAGTGCGGCGGCACCAAATTGGCTTTGTTCAAGTTGCTCTGGGTGCAGGGGTAATTCCAAGCTTTCGGAGCGCTCCCATAGTGCCGGCTGCTTTTTCTTCGGGAAATACAAGGCGACGATAAAAATCGTCGCCAACCCCAGCATGCCGACCATGGGCATACTGAACGCAATGACAAAAATAAAGGTAATGGCACCGATAACGGGTTGTTTATAGCGTCGCGGCAGCGCCAGCCAGCACACTAAGGTGAAGGTTCCCGCAGCAGCGCCATGGCTAGCAGCATAACTTAACCAGCCGAGCAGACTAAGGTCTTGCTCGCCGAGTAGGTAAAGGCTTGCCGACTCAAAGAGAATCGTTTGAAGAATCAGCCAAATCTTCATCGAACGCTCCTAAGTCTTCGAGCAAGGTATTTACTTGCTGGTATTGCTCAAATACCAACAGCGGACCGAATACGTCTAAATCGCCTTCGGCAATGGGGGCATTATTGGCGAGGATACTGCGGATCCGCTGCACAAATTGCTCGGCTTCCATCACTGTGGTCATCGGCAACAGCACGCACAATGCTTGGCGGCCATCTTCACGCTCGCAAGACCAGTAAATATCGGCACCACGGCGAAAATCGGTAACATGTTCTAAATCGAGGTGTTGCGCTTCACTGTTGTCGTAAAACACCACCATGGCGCTATCTGCACCGTAATGGCGCTTATACCACAGTTGGTTTTCCAAATACTGGCGGAACAGCTGGCGTTGTTCGGGTTTGAGAATGGGTGCGAACAACTGGTGTGACATAAAGTTGGCAATATAACCGGCCAGTAATGCAATCAGGGCAATATTACTTTGCGTGAGGGACACAAACTTGACCTTCTCAGCAAGCACCACCCCTTGTAGCTCGCCGCTGACATCAACTAGGGGGATCACCAACTGATAATTGAGATTATACTCATCGCTGTCGATAAAGTTCGCCGGAGAGAGTACAGCCTTAGAGGTGTACACATCTTGTAGCATTAAATCATCAGCGATAAGGGCATGTTCACTGCCAATGGTGGCCAGTGCGCCGGGCACCAGCTTGCCATCGCGTATTTCGTACAAACCTGCTTGGTACATGGTAATCACATCAGCAAATACTTGAAGGCTCTTTTGGGCCAAGTTGGCAAGGCGGTTTTCTGCATGGCCGGAGGCCGCTTGTTGGAGTAGTTGAATGCCTGTACGTAAGCTCATTTGTTTGCCAGCCGCGCGCTGCTCAAGCTGGTCGTGGGATATCTTCAATAAATGATAATTTTGCGTAAAGCTTTTTAGCTTTTGTTCCATATAGCGATGGTTTAGCTCAAAGCGCTGATTGATATCATGCCAGTGATCGCGAAATTCGCCCACCAACATGGTCACTACTGCTGTGCCCACAGACACAGATAGGCTAATCGGTACTTCGGTGGCGATAAAATTATCGACCACACCGACACTCACAAGTAACAGCACGAAGCTCATCATTCCGCGACCAAACCCGTAGCGCAGGGCGATGACAAGGGGCCCCAACATCGGCCAATAAAAGTAATCAGTGGCGTGTTCATGAGCGAGGCTGGCTTGATACACCCAGATGCTCAGGGCAATAAAGGTGATAAAAACCAGTTCAAACCAGGCGATAGGCTGGTGGTCACTGCCAAAAAGCAGGCGCCTGATAACGGCATTAAGGCCACGACGTTTACTGTGAGGCATAGCGCGACTAATCCCAGTCTAATTCATCAATCAGGGTATCGATGGCCTCAAGTGCGACCTGCGAGAGCGACTCACGGCCCCATCCTGTTTTTGATGTGGAACCACGCCAAAGCTCATTGCCACTGCTATCTGCAAGGGTCAGTGTCAGCCCAACAGCCGGCTCACCATCTAAGCCATACTTATATTGCCACTCTTGTACTGAACCAGATACCACATAGCCCGGCTGTTGTTCACTCAGCCACCGCTGCGCCTCTTGATTACGCTGGGCAGGCTCAAGGCTCGCCTGTAAATCACCCACTTGTTGCTTGGGGTAGAGTGTTACCTTCAACCCTTGCCCAGCAAGTGCAGATGCCAGCAGTTGCTCAGCCTGAGCTTGCGCCATAGGCATATTTGACTGATTTGCCAAGGGCATAATATAAACCTGTTGATTGGCGCTGAGCGTCGGGCTTTCACCGGCATAGTGCGTTGCGCAGCCACTGATTATGAAGGCCAAAGCCAATGCCATTATTGTTTTCATCATTTTATCCTCACATCAAAAGTCGATAAAGTATCCCACGTTGAGTGTTAAGCTCTCACGGCCATTTTGGTCGGCACTTTGCCACACACCCTTTATGAAAAATTCATCATTGCCAAATGCTTGCACACCCAGCCCTACGTTAGCCGAATAATCGACGCGTTGCTCAATAAAGTTATAACCCACGGCAGTATCAAGCCAATAGCGCATACCTGGGGTGTTTCGCCCAGGTTGTGAGACTTCACCACGCAGCAACGATTGGCCCAACGCTAAACGTCGGTATTTAGGGGTTAGAAAATCCACAGCTCTAACTGGCTCTGGGCGCTGGAGGTGTGCTGTTAATCGCGGTAATGGCCGCTCGTCCAAGGTGTTTTCTTGGTGGTCATACTGCGCATACACCTGCCAACTCGGAGTAAAGTTGAATTGCTCACTCAGACGCACGCTGCTTTGCCATTGTTGACCGATAGGCTCACCAAAATCGGAATGAAACAGCGCCCGCGAAATATTTATATTTACTTGCTCGTAGCGCGTTGGCTGCCAGCTCAGTTGATAGGCGAGCCTATCCTCATTGCCGAACATGTAGAGATTTTCACTTTGCTGCGAGGGCATGCTGTGACGCACACTCAGGGTGTGGCTTAGGCGTCTATCTGATTGCCACGTTGCGCTTGCGTGCTGACCAAATACCGTGTTGGTATCGCGCTCGCTGATGGCTATACCAAAGTGCAGGTCTTGCCAACGCGGTCGAGCGCGTATCCGCCAATCTAGATTCACACTCTGGTCTTGGTAATGATCGATTAGGGTTGAGGCGGGGTCGCCGCTATCATATTGATAAGAAAGCGCCATATGACCATCGCCTAAAGGACGATAATAGCTAAGCTGCTCTGTGCTTAGCTGCCACGTATCAAGCAGGCTGTGTTCAAAACGCACGCCATGGGCATGGCGGTCGTGTTGGGCTGCTAAAAAGCGTTGCAATGGTGCTAAATCTTGTTTGGCGACACCACCATTGAGGGCTTGTTGGCCCAGTTGCCATGCGGCAAAATTATCACCTAATTGCGAGAGTGCTGTGGCCCGCTCAGTGGCGGTCAGTGTTGTTGATTGGTAAGCCAAAGCACGTGCTTGCGAGTGGTTGTGCTGTGCCAGCGCTAAAGACAATAAAATGCTGTCATTGAACTGCTCGGATGCGATGACTTGATGGGCTTGTAACAAGGCTATCTTTTGCAAGGCTCCAAGCGTTGGGTCGCTAAACAAGGCTTTGATATCAGCGCCACCGTTGCCTTGGTGCAGATGCCAATTGAGCTGTGCGCTGGCATAGGCGGGCGATACTAAGGTGCGTAGCAATGATACGTAGCTGATTTCACCGTCTTGGAGGGCGCGAAGCTCAGCACTTAATTGTGTGAGCACTTGCACACGCAAGCGTTGAGCTTGCTCTAAAGCACCTTGGTTTTGCAACAGCGAAGCCCAGGCTAATTTATCAGCGGCGGTGCTTAACTCGGCGTTATCTAACTTGCGATACCAGCTATCAGCATGAGTATATTCGCCCAGTTGCTGCGCCGCATAAGCTAAAGCCTGATACATAGAGGCAGTTTGCTGGTTGTGTGGTGCTAAATACCAGTACAGCTCACGCAGCCATGGGGTGTCTTGACTGTCTATTGCCAGCCACAATGCACTTTGTTGCACGTTCGGGTTACGCGGGTACTGGGTGAGTAATGTACTTAGCAGCTCTTTGGCGCGAGTATGGTGTTTTTTATACATGGCTAAACGCACGCGCAATAGCTGCACGGATAAGCGTTTGTCGCCACTGTGATCGGCTGTTAAGGCGTCGCTGGCACGTTTTATCAGTGCTGCATTTTGCTCGCTGAGGCCGTATTCTAGGAGATGATTGAGCACCACAATGCTTTTTGTTTGCGCATAATAAAGCCACAAGGTATCTAAGCTTCGTTGGTCGAGCTTATTGTGGGTGGCAATCAGTAAGTAGGGGTCCAAATTGGTATCGCCTCGATGCACACGAGCACGCTGAAAGCGCTGTTGCAATGGCCTGTTTGCGATATAGGTCGCCAGCTCTTGTAAGTTGGTAAGCTGCTCTACATCTAAGGCTTCTTCATCGCTGTATCGATAAAGTAGCATCAGCGCCTTATCTACGTCGCCAATCGCGACAAAGCTTTGCGCAAAGTAATTCAAGTTGATGTAATCGTATGTCGGCTCAAGCGGCAAGGTTGCCCACAAGGCCGTGGCTTGCTTTGGTGCGCCGACAAAATTATAAAAACGCGCGAGTTGGAACCAATAAAATTCTCGAGCTGGAAAGCGCTGATGCAGCGTTTGCAAATGCGTGAGGGTCGTTTGTGCGCCTAGGGCTTTGTCACTGAAGTCGACCCATTGTTTAAGGGTGCTATCATCGAGCTCGTCTTTGAGTGCTAGCTGATAGTAAAAGTCGCTCAAAGCAAATAGGTCACTCTCCGCTAAAGCTTCACTGACGCCTTGCCACAGAAGGGCTTTGTCAGGTTGCGTGGCAATAATTTGCTTTGCAAGTACCAGCGCACTGGCGGTATCGCCCAGCCAAAGATAGTAATCATGAAGTTGGCGCTTATCGGCTAAAGTAGGTGCAACGCTCAACACTTTAGCAAGCCACACTGCGGCTTGTTCAATATCACCCACCTCAGCAAAGCGTTCACTGGCTTGGCGCCAATCAGCGGGATCAGTACTTTGTTTGGCCTTACTCGCACTTAATTGGGCTGCTAACGTTGGCTTGTTGGCGGCCCGTAAAAAATTAATACTCAACTGCAAACAGGTGTTGTCACACTGATGTTGATGGCGGCGAATAAGCGCCTCACCTTGTTGCCAGTGTTGTTGCGCGCTATATAACCCAAGTAGCTGCTCAAAGTGTGCATCTGAGGGTTGTTGCTCGTACAAGGCTTGGCTGTGAAAAATAGCCCGCTCTTTGAGCCCCGCTTGCAACGCTAAAGACAATAAAGCCTGATGTTCACCTTGTTGTTGACTTAGCAGCTGATAAGCAAGGCGAGGCTCGCCTATTTGCAAGGCATAGCTGGCAAAGTGTTGGCGTTGTGATGAGTTAAGCTCTGGCACTAGGGCGTTTAAATAATCGATTAATTGTCTGCGCGCCGTTGGGTCTTGGCGCTGTATCAGTCGCAGTAGGCTGTCGGCGTAGAGCGTTTGCGCTTGCGTAAGTAAAGCGGAGTCGGCAAATTTAGTCAGCGGTGTTAGCTGGGCCAAGCTTTGATGATATTGATCGAGCTTGAAGTGCTGCTTTGCGAGGGTTAAATCCAGTTTTAAGCTCGGTACTTGGTTGCTTTTAAGTACGTTCAAGAAGGCGATGGCCACAGTGGGGTCTTGCGCGTCTTCAAGCATATCAATTAGCAGTGCGCGATTGGGTTGCAGTATCCACAACAGCGCCAACGTTACCGTTGCAAGGGTGATCAGCGCACGACGACTCATCAACACGATACGCTTGTCGCCGCGAGGGTCGCCTTTGGTGTGAATACGCGCTGGCGGGTTCATCGTTATTGACCCTGTCCGGGGCAATGGAGCTCAACATGGTAACGTCCACGCTGAGTGCTGCGAATTGTCCACTGATTAGCTGCTTTATCAAGCGTAAGCGCGGGGTCGCTGAGCTTGTTTACTTGGCATGAAGCAACATTAGTTAACGTTAGTTGCAAATCACGATGAGCCAGCACCGTGAAGCGTAACCTCGCTCCTTGCCATTGCCAGTGTTCAATCACCGCGTTGGCTTTAGCTAAATAGGCACGGTTAGCAAACGCCGCCGCATCACCTTGGCTAAGCGATAAAGTTGAGCGTGGCTGTACTAAGGTGATGTAGTTACCATCCGGGCCTGGGGTGAACCCTGCGATGCCTTCACTATCACCATCTGGCAGTTGATTGCTAGCGATACGCAACGATTTCACGCCGGTACTGGTAATATGCCAGTTATCATCATCAATGGCGCGAGCCACCCCCGTTTCATAAAGCGTGCGCGCACGGTGGGCGTATTCGCTTAAGTACAGTGGTGTTAATTCGTGCTTCTCTACCCAATCATAGAGGTGATCTAATGCGCCTAATGAAGCAGGATAAACCCCGGAATACATATGGTAATAAATGCTCACAGGCTTTAAGCGTCGTGGCGCTCCGAGTAACTCAAAGGTTTCGCTGGCACGGGCGAAGCCTCGGTAATTTTCAGTCCACAGCTCTGTATAGAGGTTTTCGTTCATCACTGCAGCGTAGACTTGAATGCCGTCTTTATACCAATTTAGGTGTGGGTATACTTGGGCAATAGAGTAGTTGTCATTGAGTACATAAGTATTGCCGCCATTGACGTTGTATAAATCGAGTTGCCTGGTTTTAGCAATGACATCGGCGGTTGGGTCGGCCATGCCAGACCACAAGAACACCTCTACTTGCTTATGTTTAGGGGCTAAATGCTCATTGATATAATGCACACTGCCAAACACTTCACGGTCATAATCAAGGGTGTAATTGGGGACCGGTAAGGAATCGCCATAGAGCTTTTCTTTGGCATCAATACGGTCGTCCCAAAAGAAAGGGTGGCTAAAGGTGTGCGAAGCTATTTCAACGTTATCAAGCGCGAAGGTTTGCCGCGCTATTTCCTCTAGTTCACTGGCAATATCAGGGTATAAGCCATGAGGAGCAACTTCCGCCTCAACCACTGAAACCGTATGGGGGAGGGGCGATTTTTTCAGCACATTATTGAGTATTGATGCGCCAGCATAGGGACGCCCAGGAAGCCAAGCGACTGAGGGGAAACCATCGCCATCGATGTGCGCGGTAACAATGCGCAGTCCAGATTCGGTGGTGACATCGGGCACCGGAATAGCAGCAAGAGAAAACAGTGGCATTAGGTGCGCAAATGGCTCTAGTGGCCAACGGTTGCGATCGCCTATTAACTCTTGGACCGTCAGAGGTTCAAGAAACAGTCCACCCCAGGGCATACGCGCTACGCCCACGCCAGTATTGCCTTGGCTATCATTAATGCTCACTTGCGCCGGTGTGCGCGAGTCTGTTAACTGATATCGAGGAAATTGTTTAGGCGCAGCATGGGGCATGGGGTAGGTGAGCTTGGCTCCGCTACTTTCAAGCGCGCCGATGTAGCTGCCGTTTTCACGTATCCCTAAACGCGCTAGCAAGGCTTCATCATCGGGAAGCTCACCGATAATGACTGTTGGTCGCTGAGAAATACTGCGCAGTAGCAGCTGTTGTGCATCTAAATGCTGATAACTGGCTTGGGGTAGCCAAAACGCGACGCCGGCGAACCGATTTAAGTCAAGCTGTGCAAGGCGACTGTCGCGAATATCAACGCATTGGGGAACATAGCCTTGATACTCAATTAAGGTGGCTAAATATTTATGACACGCAGATTGTTTTTTTAGCACTACGCTCGAGTCATAGACCCCCAGTACTCGCCGACGAACAGGGTAGTGCAAAGACACCCCAAACTGCTGTAATAAGCCGTCGCTAACATAAGGGGTGAAGCCCAAAGCAGCGATTTCTTTTGCTGCCGCGACTCTGGCTTCTACACCCGCTGGCAGGTAGTCAATCACGATGGCCTCAATGCCCAAGCCCTCAAAGTGCTCAAGCTTGGTGCGAAGCCACTGGATATCGCTATCGCTTTGGCGAGTATAGTCATTCTTGGTTATATCAAAGCCATACATCAGTGATTCGGCGACCACCGCTTGCGGCGGTTGGGCCAGCTTATCGACCAATTCAAAACCGCGATTGAGCATCACCGGCAGAGATGTGGCGATACTATCGATGAGCGAGACCAGCGCTTGTTGTTGCGAGGTATGTTGTTCGCGAGGCAGTGCAAGTTGATAACTATCTAAAGTATCGAGAAAAACACCACTGAATCCCTGGCGCTGATAGCGCTCAGTTTGCTGTTGCAGATGTTGACGCCATACCGGTGATGCCGCATCCATAATTTCGGCTTGCCAAGCGTTGTTACGACCAATGCTTGCGGTGTCTAAAAGCTTGGTATCTCCGCCTAGGTATTCCCCCACACTGAGATATGCATACACTTGCGTATTGGCATTTTTTAATTGCTGTAATTGGCGTTCTGACAGCTGTTCCGGTGACACCACAACCCGTTGATAGCTTATAAGCTCGCGCACGGAGTCAACTTCGCCGTAATAAAAAGCGATTGACTGTTCGAAGTGGGTGGGTGTAACTGCTCTGGTAGGCTGTGCTATTAAACCCGAGACAAACAGAGCAACAATCACAGTGAAAACAAATTTACATTTAGTCAATAGTAATACTGCCAATTAACTTAAACCAAGTGACGATGTGTGGCTGGGTAAGCCCTTTAATAGCTTGCTATAGAGCGTTGTTAAAACTAATTCTTTAGGGTGAGTTTGTCGCTATTATGTCACATTCTTGGGTAGTGCGTCTACGCAAGAATTTACCTAGGGTGAACAAAGGTAAACAACTTACCGTTAAGATGTAGTGTTTATGCAAAACTGACCGACAACGGCTCTGTACCCAGCGAATTCTTTGCAATTTCGGGCAGAGCTTAACTAGACTGAACTAAGTAATAAATTACAGCAGCTTACAACACCATCACTATTAGTATGGCTGCTGCTATTTTTTTGCCAAGCAAATGCTATCTATGAAGTATAAGTTTTTGTTAATATAGAGTTTTATACGTGCAGTATGGCACGGGCGTCGTAACAGGGAATCATTAATGAGAAATAACCAACCCATCACCGCTAGTGAAAAGCGTTTTCCTCCCGAGCAAAAGCTCATTTCCGTCACTGATTTAAACGGCACTATCCTTGATTGTAACCAAGCGTTTGTCGATATCAGTGGCTTTAGCCGCGACGAACTGGTTGGCCAACCTCACAATATCGTCCGCCATCCCGATATGCCACCTGCGGCGTTCAAAACAATGTGGGGTTACCTAAAGCAAGGTAAAGCGTGGATGGGGTTAGTAAAAAACCGCTGTAAAAATGGTGACTACTACTGGGTTGATGCCCATGTCTCGCCGATTACCGAACAAGGTAAAGTGGTAGGGTATGAATCGGTACGCACCAGCCCACGACGTGAGGATGTTGCCCGCGCAGAGGCACTTTATGCGCGCATCAGAGACAACAAGAGCACGTTCACACTGCCTAATAATACAGAGTTCTATGCCTTGGGCCTTGCCCTGGCTGTTGCTTTTATGATTTTCCTAAGTGGTAACACTGTCGCCGCTGAGGTTGTGGCCTTAGTGAGTGTATTAGTATTTGCCGGATTTAATACCTTTTCTCGGGTGCGTTTGAAAAAACGCTTAGACACACTCATAGGCGATCGCTTCTGTGACCCACTTGCGGTGCAAAGCTACTGCGATCATGGTGGCCCTTTGGGGCGTCTAAGCGTAGCGGTGAAATCAGACAGGGCGCATTTAAATACCATCCTAACGCGTATTGATAATGCCGCGAACCGTGTTGCTGCAGATGCTAGCAGCAGTTATTCAATGTCGGTCGATGCGAGAGAGAAAATAGACGCTCAGCATCAGCAAACCGAGCAAGTTGCCACGGCAATGAACGAAATGACAGCCACCATTGGTGAAGTATCACAAAATGTACAGCTGACCTCTGAGCAAGCCAGCGAGGCCAATGATTTAGCCTCAGAAGGTGCCGCAGTGGCAGATAAGACTCGTCAATCTATTGAAACCTTGGGGCATACGGTGCAGCAAATCGGTGACTCGGTACAGGGGGTCTCGGAGCAGTCAGCCTTGATTGCGCAAGCGGCGCAAATGATTGAACAAATTGCTGAGCAAACCAACCTATTGGCACTCAATGCGGCGATTGAAGCGGCGCGTGCTGGTGAGCAAGGCCGAGGCTTTGCGGTGGTAGCTGATGAGGTCAGACAGCTTGCACAACGCACACAAAAGTCGACCGGGGAGATCCAGGGGATCATTAGCGAGCTCAATAGCCGCAGCGAGCAGGCGGTCACCATTGCTGAACAAGGGCGTAAAGAGTCGCAACAAGGCCTTGATGAAGTGCAACTAAGCACCGAAAAACTCAGTGGTATTGCTCAGGCGGTGGCCAATATTAACGACATGGCGAACCAAATGGCAGCGGCTGTTGAAGAGCAGGCTCATGTGGCAGAGGATATTAACCAGCAAGTGGTCAGTATTGCCGGCCTGGCTGATGATAGTCAGCAAAGTTCGGATCAAGCGCAACAAGCCATTACTCGCTTAACAACTGTATCAGATGATGCTAGCACATGTGTCACTCTTAACTCCTCCGTCAACCCTTTTCCCAGTGCTTGTGAACGGCAAGTAAAAACTGCCAACGTGGGCACAGGCATTAACGTTGACGTTCATGTCATATTTCTAAATAGCATAACTCTTTGCATTTTCTATCATCAAAGCTATTAAAAAACTGTTTTGGTTATAAATTAGACGAAATAAATATGTACCCAATATAACTCTAATTGTTTACTAAAGGTTAATCTTTTGTTCATTTTGTGATTGCTAGACTCCACGCGGCTTTGAGGTACAAACTTACAAAAAACTGAATGAATAAAGTGGCATGCTTACCCCAATTTTTAGCAATTTATTCGAATAAACAAACGGTTCTTCTAGAACTAAAACGTCTAAAAAGTGGTCGACTATTGCTTGAAGAGCCGGATAGGTGTGATAAGTTTTAAAAGCATTGTAAATATATTGTTATAAAAATAACGCAACAAATCTTACGTCGTGGAGAACAAAATGAGTAAACAAAGTATGCGCGAAAGCGGCTTTAAACGCAGCGCCTTGGCGATGTGTTTTGCCAGCTTAGGTATGAGCAGCGCCAGTGCTTTTGCTGTTGATTGCAGCAATTTAGCCCAATGGCAAAGTGGTGACGCTTACGTTGGCGGAAGCCAAGTCCAGGCCCAAAACAGTGCCTATGAGGCAAACTGGTGGACGCAAACGAACCCAGTGGAGAATTCTGGACAATGGCAAGACTGGACTCTTTTGGGTGCTTGTGACAGCGCTGTCAACCAGGCGCCAGAGGTCACCTCGTTGAGCCCCGCTGCAGGCAGTCAATTTGCTGAAAATGACAGCGTTATCATCGAGGCGTCAGCCAGTGATAGTGATGGTCAAGTTAGCCAGGTAGAATTCTTCGTTAATAATCAATCTATCGCGATTGATGCCACCGCGCCGTTTAGCACTACGTGGCAAGCTGTAGCCGGCGATGCAACCATAAGCGCGGTTGCTACAGACGATCAGGGCGCACTATCTGCGGCTCTTGCTAATACTGTTAGCGTAAGCGGCGGTACACCCGTGAATGAAGCGCCAAGCGCAAGCATTCAAATTGCCAATCTGCCCACGCAAGTGATGGTGGGAGATAGCTTGAACTTCACCCTCAGCGGCACAGACAGCGATGGCCAAGTCACCGCGCTGACGTTCAGTGAGAATGGCACCCAAGTGCTGAGCTCAGCAAACGCCAGTGAAGCTTACACTTGGCAGGCTCCAGCAACGGGGCAATTTGAATTCGTACTCAATGTGACCGACGATCAAGGGGCCACGGGGACGGCCACTCAAGTGATCAATGTGGTAGATGTGTCTGAACCAGGAACTGGCGTTGACGCATGTCGCCCAGCAGGTTTATACCAAACGCCGGGAGTAAACACGCCGTATTGTACTATTTATGATCAAGACGGCCGTGAGCTCATGGGCCCAGATCACCCACGTCGTATCATTGGTTACTTTACCAGTTGGCGTAATGGCGCCAATGAGCAACCTAGTTATTTAGTTGACGATATTCCATGGGATAAAATTACCCATATTAACTATGCCTTCGCACACGTTGATGCCAACAATAAGTTGTCCATTGGTAACCCCAGTGCCCCAGGCAATCCGGCAACCAACATGGAATGGCCAGGTGAACCGGGCGCTGAAATGGACCCAAGCCTGCCGTACAAAGGTCACTTCAACCTACTTAACAAGTACAAGAAACAATACCCAGACGTGAAGACGCTGATCTCTGTCGGTGGCTGGGCTGAAACTGGCGGTTATTTTGACGAAAATGGCAATCGCGTCAACAGCGGTGGCTTCTACACTATGACCACCAATGCTGATGGCTCAATTAATCACGCAGGTATTGCCGCGTTCGCACAAAGTGCGGTTGAATTTATTCGTACCTACGATTTCGATGGTGTGGATATTGACTACGAATACCCATCGTCAATGAAGGACTCTGGTCACCCAGATGACTTTGCTATCTCCAACCCTTTGCGCGCTAGTCTCAATGCATCTTACAAAGAATTGATGAAGGTGCTACGTGAAGAGCTTGATAAAGCGGGTGAACAAGATGGTCAGCACTATATGCTTACGATTGCTTCACCGTCATCGGGTTACCTACTGCGGGGTATGGAGACCTTCCAGGTCACTAAATACCTCGATTACGTCAACATTATGTCTTACGACTTGCACGGCGCGTGGAACTCTCATGTCGGTCACAATGCGGCATTGTACGACACTGGTGAAGACTCGGAGTTGGCACAATGGAATGTATACAGCACCAAGGAGTTCGAAGGCATTGGCTATTTGAACACCGATTGGGCGGTACGCTATTTCCGTGGCGCGCTAGCGGCCGGGCGTATCAATATTGGTATTCCTTATTACACCCGTGGTTTTAAAGACGTACAAGGTGGCACCAATGGATTGTGGGGCCAGGCGGCGCTGCCAAACCAAAGCGAGTGTCCAGCAGGCACGGGCGTTGGCGAGCAAAACAAATGCGGTAACGGTGCCATTGGCATTGATAACCTTTGGCACGATAAAGATGCCAATGGCGAAGAAATGCCAGCAGGCTCTAACCCTCTTTGGCATGCCAAGAACTTAGAAAACGGCATTTATCCAAGCTATGGCGCAACTTACGGTTTAACGCCACAAACCGATCCAGACGATCAGCTGATTGGCACCTACACGCGTCATTATGACAACGTGGCCGTTGCACCGTGGTTATGGAATGCCGATAAGAATGTGTTCTTGTCTATGGAAGACGAGGAATCAATGGCCACTAAAGTGCAATACGTTATCGACCAAGGCATTGGTGGCATTATGTTCTGGGAATTGGCGGGTGACTATGATTATGACCAGGCCAAGGGCGAGTACTTCATGGGCTCAACGCTCACTACCCTTGCATATAATCAGTTTAATCAAAGCGGCGTGCCGTACAGCATTGACCAAGGCAATACTAATTTTGTAGTGCCAACAGAAGCGGTTGATGTGAGCTTTGAAGCCAAGGACTTCCCAGTCGGTGATGACAACTACCCGATTGCTCCAACCTTTGCTTTCACCAACAACTCAAACATTGATTTAAGTGGTGCCAAGATTTCCTTCGATGTGCCAGTGGCGACCTCAGCCATTTTCAAGTCTAACTGGAACGCACAAGAGAAATTGGGCATGGCGGTCGACGTCAATGGCTCGAATGCAGCGGGTAACAATATTGGTGGTTTTGAGAATGAGTTCCACCGTTTCTCAATCACGTTGACTAACGAATGGGGCGGACAAGAGAAAGCCTTTGCTCCGGGTGACACGGTGAATGCGCAGGTAATGTATTACATGCCTATTACCGGTCCTGCAAACTTTACCATCGAGAAAAATGGCAAAACCTATGCCTTTAAATCGCAATACCCGCACCTTCCTGATGCCCAGCCAGGAACAGGCGGCGACACTGGCGGTGGCAATGGCAGCGGCGATGGTACCTGTGAAGGCACCGCGATTGCCGATATCCCCGTTTATCCTAACTGGCCACAAAGTGACTACGCCGGTAACCCTAGCCATGCTGCGGGTGGCGACTTAATGGTCAACGGTAATGCCGTCTATAAGGCGAAGTGGTGGACATCCGCTGAGCCGGGTAGCAGCGCCGATTGGGATCAGGTCTGTAGCCTGTAACTCGCCATCTTAGACTTGAGGCGGCCCCATGCCCTCCCTGCAAGGGCTGCCTCGGGTCTCTTTTGTCAACGAGGACATTGATATGAGAACACCACAAGCGAAATTATTATCACTGGCTGTGTCAGCGCTAGCCGTTGGTGCTGCCCTCAGCGCCAGCCAAGCTTATGCCCATGGTTACATGGACAGCCCGAAGGCCCGCCAAGCTATTTGTCAGGCTCAGGGTGGTTATTGGTGGCCAGAAGATGGCTCCAATATTCCTAACTTGGCGTGTCGCGCAGCCTATTTGGAGTCAGGGCACTTTCAGTTTATTCAAGAGCATGAATTTGCCGTTAACACCGCTGATTACTACAACCAAGCAGCGGTTGAGACAAGCGTTCCCGATGGCACCTTGTGCGCCGCTGGAGACACCAACAAGCGCGGTATGAACTTACCTTCACCGCATTGGCAACGCAGTGACGTGACTCCCAATGCCAATGGTGAGATTAAGGTGCGCTTTCGTGCGACCACTCCACATAATCCCAGCTTTTGGAAGTTTTACCTGAGCAAACCCGGGTTTGATGGCGCCACGCAAACACTGGCTTGGAGCGATTTAGAGCTGGTGCAAGAAGTGGGCAATATCGACTTTATCAAGGACGCTGAGGGTCATCGCTACTATGAAATGAATGTCGCCATTCCCGCTGAGCGCCAAGGTGATGCCATCTTGTACACACGTTGGCAGCGTGATGACGCAGCTGGGGAGGGGTTTTACAACTGTAGTGACATCACCATAGTGCGTGATGGCGGGCCCAGTGATCCCAGCCAGTGGCAAAGCATTGGTTACTACTTGCAACAAGGTCAAACACCGGCGGTGGGTGATTCTATTTGGGTGCGGCTATTTGACGAGAGCGGTCAAGAGCTAGTTAACCAAATGTTTGCCGTCAGCGCCGATAACCAAGCAAGCTGGCAGCAAGACCTCGCGGCTATGCTTAATCTCGACTACAGCCAATATATGCAAATTGGTTTGCAAGACCAGCAAGGTCAAGTGGTCTACCAAAGCGGCGACCCGCTGGTAAATCAGGTATACACCACCAATGCCAACTACAGCTATAGCTTGAGTGTGCAACAGGCACCAGGCAATAGTGCGCCTACTGTGGTTAAGCCTGATGACTTTACCTTGGCTGAAGGACAATCCAGTGTCGTTCATGTGCATGCTTTTGACGATGAGCAAAGTACCCTGAACTACAGCTGGGATGTGCCAGCACCACTGACTATGAGCAGTGAGGGTGCCAACCTAACGATCACCGCTGCGAATGTTGATACCGACACCCCGTACACCATTACAGTCACTGTCTCAGATGGTGAGCTCAGTACCAGCCAAAGCTTCGTCGTCACCGTTACCGATACCAGCACTAACCCTGATCCAAGTTACCCTGCGTGGCAGGCCAGTGCTACTTATGTAGCGGGCGACAAGGTGAGCTACAACGCCAGCGACTATGAGGCGAAGTGGTGGAATCAAGGTGAACAACCCGATCAATCCTCGGCATGGCAAACGCTGAGTAAAGATGCTGGCACCGCACAATGGGATAGTCAGCGCGCTTATGAAAGTGGCGCGACGGTGCTCTATCAAGGGCAGCAATACCAAGCCAAGTGGTGGACTCAAGGGGATATCCCGGGTCAGGCCTCCGTTTGGCAAGCACTTTAAGCAGTAAAGAAATGGCGATGATGGACACACGGAGGCGCCTAAATCGCCGCTAGTCGGGCAAGTACCTATGCGTCGTGCTTAGCCTTTAATAAGACAACAAGAAGAGAAAGATATGAAATTAACTCAATTAACCGCAGCGATTACGCTGGCTATGGCATCGGGTGTCGCCGTTGCCGCGCCTTCGACACCGAGCTTAAACTGGGAGCCGCAAGAGTACTCCTTTGTTGAAGTAGATTTAGAAGGCACAGGTGGCTATAAATCTTTGGTACGTCGCCAAGACCAAGTCAGCATCAACATCGAGTGGAATGCCTGGAGTGGTGATGGCGGTGACAACTATAAAGTGTACTTTGATGACCAAGTGGTGAACTCTGGTGCACTGCCTGCGGGCACTAAAAGTGGCGTGATCACTTTCCCATATGACAAGGCTGGCCGTCATACCTTGTATGTTGAATTGTGTGAAGGCACCGTGTGCGCGCGCAGTGATGGCAAGCCCATCGTCATTGCCGATACCGACGGCGCGCATCTAGCACCGTTACCGATGGATTATGATCCTAACAACAAAGACTATGGCTTAAAGCAAGGCATGGTTACAGGGGCCTACTTTGTAGAGTGGGGCATTTATGGTCGTGACTATGATGTCACTAACATGCCAGCACAAAACCTTAGCCACATTTTATATGGCTTTATTCCGATTTGTGGCCCGAATGACTCACTGACTGGCGGGCCAAAGCGTGCGCTTGATACCGCTTGTCAGGGTTCACAAGACTTTGAAGTGGTTATTCACGATCCGTGGGCGGCAGTGCAAAAAGCCCTACCGGGTGTCAGTGCAGACGACCCTATTCGTGGTACTTATGCACAGTTAATGGCGCTGAAGCAGCGTTATCCAGATCTGAAAATCGTGCCTTCAGTAGGGGGGTGGACACTCTCTGATCCGTTCTACTATTTCACCGATAAAGCTAACCGCGATACCTTCGTGGCGTCGATGAAAGAGTTCCTTAAAACGTGGAAGTTCTATGACGGCGTTGATATTGATTGGGAATTCCCAGGGGGCGATGGTGCTAACCCGAACCTTGGCGACCCAACCACTGATGGCGCTACTTACATTGCGTTGATGCGTGAGTTACGCGTCATGCTCGATGAGCTGGAAGCGGAAACAGGCCGCCAGTATGAGCTGACGTCAGCCATCGGTGCAGGTTACGATAAGATTGAAGATGTTGACTATGCTACCGCAGCGCAGTACATGGATTACATCTTCGCCATGACCTATGACTTCTATGGGGCTTGGAGCAATGTGACCGGACACCAAACAGCTGTTTATTGTGGCGAACACTTCCGCCCGGGTCAATGTGACGGCTCCGGCACCGATGAAAATGGCCAGCCTTATAAAGGCCCGGCTTACACCATGGATAACGCCATTCAGCTGTTGCTAGCGCAAAACGTGCCATCGCAAAAAATAGTGGCGGGTGTGGCTATGTACGGTCGTGGTTGGGAAGGCGTGTATCCTGAAAACGCGAGTACCGCAGGCAACCCGATGACCGCATCTGGTAATGGGCCGCTTAAAGGCACCACAGCACAAGGTGTATGGGAAGATGGAGTCATTGATTATAAAGGCGTAAAAGCCAATATGCTCGGTGCTAACTTCCAAGGTATTAACGGTTTTGAAGCGGGTTATGATGCGCAAGCACAAGCGGCTTATGTGTGGAACCGCAGCAGCGGTAAGCTGATCACTTTAGACACCCCACAAACAGTAATGGCCAAGGGTCAATACGTGCAACAACATAACCTAGGTGGTTTGTTCGCATGGGAAATTGATGCCGATAATGGCGATATTCTTAATGCTATGCATGAAGGTTTAGGTGATGTACCGCCGGCCAACCAACGCCCTGTGCTCAGCGTAGACAGCAGTGTTACAGTGCAAAGCGGTGGCTCGGTGTCAGTTACTGCCTCGGCCACTGATGGTGATAATGACCCGCTCAGCTTTAGCTGGCAGGCGGATAGCGCGCTAAGCGTGAGCGGTGCAAACTCAGCGACTTTAGTGATCAATGCGCCGCAAGTAAGCCAAGACACTCAGTACAGTGCGACGGCTTCGGTTTCTGATGGCAAAGACACGGTCAGTAAAGTGGTTAGTGTTAATGTTGTAGCGGATGGCAGTGGCAGCAACACGGCACCTGTGGTTGATGCTATCGCTGATGCCAGTATCGAAGAGGGCGCAAGCCTAGCCGTTAACGTGGTTGCCAGCGATGCTGACAATGACGCTTTGACTTACAGCTGGGACGTACCAGCTGGGTTGACGCTCTCTGGCAGCGGTGCCAGTGCGACACTGAGTGCGGACCCTGTGGATGCGGATACTAGCTATACCGTCACGGTGACTGTCAGTGATGGTCAAGCCAGCAGCAGCCAGAGCTTTGTCGTTACGGTGACCGATTCAGGCGCCACCACACCGGGTGACACCTGGGATGCACAAGCTGTGTATACCGGTGGGGATACGGTGATCTATGGCGGTGTTGAGTATCGTGCTAAATGGTGGACTCAAGGCGACCAACCTGACTTGGGTGGTCCTTGGGAGCCAGTATCAGCACCTACAGACGGTAACGGCGACCTAGTTTGGAGTGCCTCGTCTATCTACAACACCGGTGATGTTGTGTCTTATAACGGCGCACGTTTTGAAGCTAAGTGGTGGACAAAAGGTGAAGAGCCTGGCGTTGCCGCTGTGTGGAACCAGCTATAAATAAGATTCCTACTTGAGAGACCAAGGGCAACGAAAGTTGCCCTTTTTCATGTTCGCCACCATACTCAAGGATACTTAAGGTTGTTTCCACAGAGATGTGCGTGGGCAAATTTCTGCTTATTATTTTACTTTTCTCTAGCACCGCGTTTGGCCAGTGCACAAACCCCATTCGAGTTGGCGTAAACAGCGAGTGGCCGCCTTATATTTCTATTGAGAATGACCATATCAGCGGCTTAGACATGGCCATCATTACTTTATTACTTGAAAGTATGGGCCGTTGTTTTGACTACGTGCGTTTGCCCAGTGCCGGGCGGTCTATGAACGAGCTGCGCGCTGGGAGAATTGACTTGCTCAGTGGGGTGAGTTTCGCCGCTTATCGCCAAGATATCGGCCAATTTAGCGCACCTTATCGGCAAGAAATCGTGCGTTTGGTTGTCAGCGAGCGAGTGCAAGCATCTGCTTTGGCCGATTTACAGGCTATGCTGCAAAGTGGCCTAACGCTGGTGTACACGCCAGGCGCTTACTATGGTGAAGAAGTGGAAACGCTAGTGCAACAAAGCCGTTATCAACAGCAAATTCAAACAGTGAATGAGCCGGTGAAGCGTTACTTAATGCTCAAAGCGGGCCGTGCTGATGTCACCATAGAAGACGAGCAGGTCGCCAAGCATTTATTGAGCGAGTATGGCGGCGCGCAACTGATGCTGCACCCCAAGCTCGTCTCGGCACAACCTATTCATTTTCTGATTAGCCATCAGCTAAGTAACACCGGCTTTATGCGCGAGCTCAACCAAGCCATTGAAGCGCAGCAACAGGCTATCACGGCGTTATTACAAAACCAGCTGGGTGCTGCGCACCCCTAAACTTGATGCTTCAGTGCAGTTTCATCTTTGGTCGTACCACCCGCGTTATTTTTTCACTTATCCATAAGGCCATCATTTTTAATGTGCCATGCACGGCTTGTTGATGCATGCGATACAAGCTCATGTACATCCATCTCGCCAGTTTACCTTCGATAAACACATTGCTATTTAAATTACCCATGAGGTTCCCGACCGCGCTAAAGCGCGCTAAATTGACCAGTGAACCATGATCTTTATAGTGAAATGGACGCAGCGCCTGGCCTTTATATTGACGTTTAATATTAGCAAGTACAGTACTGGCCATTTGGTGCGCAGACTGTGCTCGCGGCGGCACAAAACTGCCATCTGGCTGCTCAAAAGCGCAGCTATCGCCAATCACAAAGAGTGAATCATCGCCGCGCACTTGTAAGTATTGATTAACCAAAATTTGGTTGTTTTTATTAAGCTCAAACGTATTTAAGTCGCGTAAGAAGTCGGGCGCTTTTACACCGGCGGCCCATACCTTTATATCGCAATCCAAACGTTCATCGCCGACATCAATACCGTGTTCGTCGATGCCTTTTACCATTTGTCCAAGGTGCAATTGTACGCCTATTTTTTGCAGCTCTTTGCTGGCTTTGATTGCGATTTTATCTGGCAGAGCCGGTAAGATGCGTGGGCTTGCTTCCAGTAAATGAATTTTTAAACGCTCTTTGGAGACTTTGTTAAGGCCATAGGCTTTGAGCAAATTGGTAACATGATAAAGCTCGGCGGAGAGTTCCACACCGGTTGCGCCAGCGCCGATAATCGCCACATTAAGCGCACTTTTATCGCTTTCGCCTTGCTGCAAACGGGTAAAACTGTCTAATAAGGTATGCTGAAAGTGCTCCGCTCCTTTGACCGAGTCTAAAAAGAAGCAATGCTCTTGCGCCCCAGGGGTATTAAAATCGTTACTGACACTGCCAATGGCAATTACTAGCTTGTCGTAGCTGAGAGTACGCTCGGGAAGAATAGCGTTACCGCGTTCGTCGCGAAGCGGGGCTAAGGTAATGTGTTTACTGTCGCGGTCTAGGCCGCAGAAGGTGCCAAGTTGGAATTGAAAATGATGCTTAGCGGCATGGGCCGAGTACACCACGCCATCTAAACTGGCGTCAAGAGAGCCCGTCGCGACTTCGTGCAGCAGCGGCTTCCATATATGGGTGCGATTTCTATCAATGAGTACAATTTCAGCGCGGCCTTTTTTGCCTAGAGATTTTCCTAGACCGGTTGCCAGCTCGAGCCCGCCAGCACCACCGCCAATAACAATTATACGCTCCACAGAGTCTTGGTTCATGGTTTATTCCTCAAAAATTGCATACCCAAATGCACGCCCAGTACCGCTTAAATGCACTTGGGTATCATTAACCCAGGGGCTAACTGCTTGTTTTTGAGGATTTCCGACTCCTAGCTTACGCCTATCGCGCGGCAATGTCATCCGCAGCGTAAAGATTGAATGATGATAATAAAAAGGCTATTTTGTTGTCATAAATTATTCCATGGAGCCCTTATGCATCCTCATATTCATGCCCTATATGAGCTCAGTGCCAAGCCGCAGCGCACGATTATCGGCCTGATGAGCGGCACATCAATGGATGGGTTGGATGTGGCAATGTGCCGGGTCAGCGGTGCGGGTCGTGATACCCGTATTGAGGTTGAGCACTTCACCACCTGTGCCTACCCGAAGGAGTATTCGCAACGACTGCGTCAAGTGTTCGCCAAGCGCGATATCGATTTACAACACCTCACCTTATTAAATGCGTGGGTGGGGCGCTTGCATGGCCAGTTGGTCAAGCAATGTTTAGCACAGTGGCAGGTCAATGCGGATGAGGTCGATGCCATTGCCAGTCACGGGCAAACCGTGTACCACTGCCCTAAAGCTCAGCATGGATTGGATGATTACCCTAATGCCACCTTACAAATTGGCGATGGCTGCCATGTTGCCTGCACCAGCGGTATTTTGACTATCAGTGATTTTCGCCAAAAGCATATCGCCGCAGGCGGTGAAGGTGCGCCTCTGGCCGCGTATGGTGATTATCTCTATTTTGCTAGCACCGACGAGCATCGGGTGTTGTTAAATTTAGGGGGCATTGCCAATATTACCTTGCTGCCCAAGGCCGGGGAGCTGAGCGGCACGCTATGTGCTGATCTTGGCCCTGGCAATACCATGCTCGATGCCTATGTGCAGCGCTATTTTGCACCACGACAATTCGATGAAAATAGCACCCTGGCGCGGCAGGGGCAGGTGCATGAGCCTCTTTTGGCTAAGCTCTCGCAGCATCCCTTTTTGCACGCCGCCATGCCCAAAACCACAGGGCCGGAAGTGTTTAATCTTGCCTATTTAGCACAGTGCCAAGCTGCACTCGGGGAAACGCACCTGGCTCATGAAGATGTGCTGGCAACCTTGTGTGAGTTTGCGGCTTATCAAGTAGGAACGCAGTTAGCACGGTTGGCGAAATCCCACGGCCCGCTGCATGTCTATGCCAGTGGCGGCGGTGTGCACAACCCATTGCTAATGGCGCGCATTGCCTATTTCAGCGGTGAGCAGGTGCAGTTAGATTCGCTGACGCAGCTGGGCATGAACCCAGACGCCAAAGAGGCGGTGTTGTTTGCCTTACTCGCCAATGAGACGCTTGCCGGTCAGCCAGCGAAAGCAGCGGCCACAGAGGGGATGCCGCAAATCTCTATGGGTAAATTAAGCTTTCCCGACTGATGCCGTGCTGCGCCACAGGCGTTGACAATACTGGCCGAGGCGTTGGCGCAAGCTGGTGCAACTCATCATTTGTGGCGAGCTTAACTGCGCTTGCGGATGAATATGCACGGTGTATTGCGCGCTTTCTTTTACGGTGTTGTGCAGGCCATGTAGCGTAAGTTGCAACTGTGCATGTTCATACTCACACTCATCCTGCATCGTGCTATGCGCGCAGAGGGTCAAAGCCACCATACCGCTGTCGATATCTTTGTAATGCAATGGCTGATGCGCCAAAAGTTGGGCATCACGTTGCTGGGCAAAGGTGATACTGGCCTGCAGCGCATCGCCTTGCTGCGCACTGCTGGGCAATCGACATAGCAGTTGCACAGGCACACCCACACCGCCCAGAGTGGTTGGCCGGGCAGCCAAAGTTTCAAAGTCTGATAATAACCCTTCGCTTCGCAATGCGAACACAGCGAGAGGGGAGCGATACTGCGCCATATCCTGCTTAATATTGATAATTTGCGCACAATTATGCCGCAGTTAAATGACAGTTTTATGACTTAACAGAAAGTGATGGCGATTTTTTCTACACCGCTTGATAAGAGCTGGCTCTTTGTTTTTATTGCTCTTTGCGATATGTTTATCGCGTATTAACATGCAAAGGGAAGACAGCTAAGTGAGCTGTCACTCAATGGAATGAACTCTTCTCAGCCAGCAATATGTGCTCGGTCAATGACTTACGCTCGTTCCATTGTTATTTCCGCAAAAATATAATTAAAAAACAAGGAAGATTATGAGTTGGTACCCAGACGATAAAGCATGGCTAAAAGCACGCAAAGCACAGTGGAAAGAAGTTAAAGAGTCGCTGAAAGAAATGTATGTATACGAGCCAAAAGACGTTAAATTAATGAAAGAATACTTTCTTTATGGCCCGGATAAAGAACCTATGAGGACGGTGGATAACGATGGGGATATTCAACGAAAAATATCCTATATGGGCATGGTTGCTATATGGCTATATCCATCATTCGATAAAGAATCTATTATTGAAGAATTACATAAATTTAGGTCAACCGTCCAATATCAAGATGGTTCCATTATGCAATATGACACTGGTGCTAACCGTGTATTGGAGTTCTGTGGTCGAGATTATATAACTCATAAAAGTGCGACAGATAACAGGGACACTAGTTTTTTTCAGGGTAAAGAGCACTTACTGGCCGAGCTATTACTACCCGGCTCGGTAGAGGATGAGTCTTGGTTTGTCGGCTGTCAGAGGCGAAATGAGCAGGACAAGATAAGTGATGATTGTGAGCGAGAATTAAATGTATTCATTGCTAAATTAGCTATTTACTTTAACAAGGAAAAGCCTAACCCTAATTTCATTTACCGTTATCGCTTACCTTATTGTATTAGCGCATTTAATCATTATCGAGACTCTGACTTCAAAGAAGAGCTATTGAAGGAAAACTTAGTAACATTTTTTACTGCTCTCGAAAAAATTACTGCTTCCCCAAACGATTACCCGCAGTGCTTCGTGGAAACAGCGCAAGAGTTTACCCGTTTATTCAATGAAGCAGACTTGCCTGATTCAGTACATGCTTTACTCGCCCCTTATATTAAAGCCGCCAAGGAGAGTGTTGACTAATGGAAATGTCGTAGTGGTTGTTGCAAGCTTCGCTAATGAAGTGGACTTACCGGAATTTGTGTAAATCTTATTTAGTGAAAAAGGTTGAAGAAGAAATGCAATTTGAAGTGATTTCCTTTGATTATTTGGTACGGGAGTTATAAATGAAACTTTTTTTCAGCGATAGTCTAGGCTACTTTTACTCTAAAGATGGGCAAGTAAAAGCCAGTCTTCTTGAAGGGAAAATATTTAACAAAATAGAAGGTAAATGGTTTTTACAGAAATTAGATAACGAAAAGTTATTTGCTAAGTATGTCAAAATAAATGGAGCTAAAATACCTGTATATAAAATTAATTCTGGTACTTACCTATATGATGGAGTAGAACCTGAAAGTTGGTTGGAAAAAGAGCTTTCAAATATAGATCCAAGCTACTTAATAGCGGTCGAGGATGATTTTATTTTACTTTACAACCAAGATGAGTCCCATGGAGGTATTGTTTCTAACTGTAAAGAAGGCCCTTATAAATTCACCGAAAAAACAAAAGGGGTAAGATTTAAGGGTGGCTTTATATATATCCAGGGGGAAAGGAAAAAAAGTAATTTTCAAAAAAGAGATAAGAAGTTTGATTTGGTTTGGGACTATAAGCTTCCTCGACATGAACCTTGGGCCCTTCCCCCATTACTTTTTGATGATTCGGTATTATTTATTTCACCTAGTGACGAAAAAGAAGAAAAAAAGACGAAAATTAGAGTGCTTATGCAGGTTGATGGTGCAGAAAAGTGGACTAAAGAGTACGGCTTTAAGGCTAAAGAGTGTTTTATATATAACGAAGCCTTGGTAGTTTCGTCTCTTGATGGTGTTTACTTTTTATCCCCTATCAACGGTGATGTGCTAGATGTTGTCGACGTTAGTAACTATAAGCAAAGGGAAAGAGGCTTGTCGTTAGAAAACGCATCGACCCATATTGATGGTGATAGCCTGTTTTATTCTAACTACCTTATAGGTAGTTTGTTTGTATATAACCTTAGTGATTTAACGCTGAAAAAAGAGATCTCTTTACCTCAGGGTATTCATATCAAGCGTTTTATGGGTAAAGATGAAGCTAGTGGTTTGTATTACTTCTATGCCAGTCAGCCAAGAAAAGAAGTAGGTAATACCTTCTTGCTTGAACTTGACCCAAATAATTTGGATGCGCCAATAGAGTTTGAACCCACTCCTGATATTTCCTCGCGCTTTGTTGCGGCTGAAGACACGCCGGAGCAATGTGAACTACATATAGATATCACCACAGAATCGCTTGATGATGCCATTCGTTTTGGAGAAATCACAGTGCGCAAACTGGCCATGCAGCATAGCCTGAGCTTATTACGCAGCGGCCCTTGTTTAGCTGAGCAAGGTTTAAAACCGGATGAGCGTTTTAATGGCACTATTCGCTTAATATTGCATGATGTGCAAGGTGATACAGCTCAAATTGATGAGTATCTCGCCACACTCAAGCAGCGCGTGGATGAATGGGCGGCAGGCTTTGATACCTTAGTTGGCTGGTTTAAGAACCCCGCCACGGGAGGCTATATTCGCACTCAGGTATTCCCTCGACGTGCGGGGCAGCCCGAGCAAGTGCGTATTCTTCCAAACGGAAACACCTTTGCAGAATATGAGCTTGATGACTTTGTTTCTGATTTAGAAAGTGACACGCTGAAATTGGACAACAAACATTACGTTGCACGGCTGACTGAGCTAACAGAGACGATAACTAGCGAGCAAAGTAGTCCTCAAGACATGGCAACGGCGACCTATTTTCGGGGAGCACTGGCTTACATGAACAATGATGAGCAAGCCGCGTTGGAACACTATTTCACAGCCGCTCAGCAAGGGTGCTTTACTGGGGTACTCAGTTATATGGACTCAGGAGCTGGATAACGCTGCACAGGCGATTGTTGATGACTGGCAACGTAATGAGGTTAAGAGTTTTAACTTGGCATAACAGGTGAGGCGCTCTCACCAAGATAATATGTTTGAGAAAACAGCTACCTAATATGGGGGAGGCTAAAAAACAGCTAACCCCAAGCACATCATTATAAACGCAGTGGGTGTCGACTGACTGCGTTTTTTGCTGTGTGAACCATAAAAAAAGCCGAACGAGTCGGCTTTTGCACATTCACGAAGTGTCCATTCAATGAACGAGGTACCTGCAACCGCGTGGCGGTTGCTGTTAACTATCGGCCGTCTTCAAATGACGCCGTAGCTGAAACTTTGCTCCACGAGCCATTACTGTAAAGAATGGTTGCTTCGGCTTTATATGGGCGGAAAGCACGAATTTCAAAAGAGCACGACGTGCCCGAGGTGCCGCACGATGAGGCCGCATTAGACCAAATAACACTGTCGATTTGTGAGCCGTTCCCTACCACGCGAAAAACGGCGGTGCTTGATGTCGCACCATAAACCAGTGCGAAACAACGGTTAGGTGTAAATTGATCGTATGCCTGAGTATCGACATAACATTCCATGCTGTCGGCGCTTGCTTGGGCGCTAAATAGTCCACCAATCAGTAGAGCGGCTGATGCAATAAGTGTTTTCATTGTTCTCTCCATTTGAATCATTCCACGGGCTCTACAACTGCTTATACTCCTGTAAGCCATCGATATTGCCTTTGATTAAGACAGTGGAATTACCCTATAAGAGAACAAACAAAAAATAAACACTAAATTAACATTTGTTTCTAAATTAAGTAAAAAGTAGGAGGCCCTGATGTCCCAAGGGCCGAGTGATTAGCCTATTTTGAAATCAAGCTGGACCGAGGTTTTTGCTTTAACGGCTTGATTATTTTCAAATTTTGGTGCGTATCGCCACTGTTTTACGGCATTAACAGCCGCTCTTTCAAACGCCGCACTGCCGTCGGAGTCCAGTACATTGATATCCTCAACGAAGCCGCTCTCGTTCACGGTGAACTCCATTTGTACCCAGCCTTCGCGGTGTTGGCGCACGGCGATAGCGGGGTAGCGCGGGGGAGTGCGATACAATGGAGTTTGCTCTTGATTCTTCGTCCACGGACGCATCTTTGCGATGGCAACACAATGCTTAGTGGCTTGCTCGGATTCACCTTCTTGCTCATACAGCGCGACGAGCTGCGAATGAGCTTGCAGCTCAGCAGGGTGGTCGAAACTAAAGTTATCATCAAAAATATTGACCACTTTGTTAAAACGTTCAATGGCTGTATGTCGACGCCCTCGGGCTTTGTCTACCGCACCTAATAGCATGGTGACATTAATCATTTCTACCGTGTCATCGGCGATATGCGCTTGATAGTATGCTTCGGCTTCGTTGAGGTAGACTACCGCTGCACGGCCTTTATCAAAGTCCAAGCGGCGAAAGTAAATTTCGGCACCGTCTACTTTTAAATCGGCGACCAATTTGGGTTTTTGTTGCTGCTTTGCAATATCTATCGCACGTTCGATGGCCTTCTCAACGGTGTGTGCCTTATCCGCGCTTTTGGCGATGCCCATTAACGGGTCGATAAGGCTTAGTGGGTCTGGGTTAGGCTGCTGCTCTAAAATCGTCAACGCCTGTTTATAAAGGGTCGCGCGTCGCTGCGCATTAGTGGGTGAAGGAGCCATCGCGTTGGCGTAGTTAATGGCTAACTTAGCAACAGCTGGCGATGTTTCACCAAAGGTGCTCAGGCCTACCTCATAGGCGGTTTGTGCATGCTGCTGCACATTCTCGCCAGTGTGCAGTGCTTGCTCAAAGGCGCCATAGGCGGCATCGAAATCAGGTGTCGGTGCGGCGGCACTTATCCAAGGTGAGCCTAGTAAAGCCAATAGGCCGATATTGAGAGACTTTTTTAACATCTTACACTCCTTTGTTTTGCGGCTATTTTATCTGACCCTATTTTTAGTGCAACAAAAGATAGACTCAGCATTGCTCAAGCGCGCTTTTGAAAAATCTTCACTGAGTGTGTGTAGTGCTTGCTGGTACAGAGCCATTTATTTTCAATGTTTAATCTTAATTTATTGATTTTTAAAGTTTTAAATAGTTGGTGCTGTTTTTGCTGGCATAAGCTCGACGATTAAATTTAAAGGAGAAGGTTATGGCAAAGACGGTAACAACCGTAAATCCAAGTAATGGTAACCCATTAGCTGAGTACACCTTATTATCACAGTTTCAAGCAGAGCAGGCAGTCGATGCTGCCCATGATGCGTTTGGCCAATGGCGCAAGACATCATTTTCAGAGCGCGCTGAGAAACTGAACAAACTCGCCGACCTGATCGAACAAAATGAGAGCGCTTTGGTGAGCTTAATGACCGAGGAAATGGGTAAAGTCACCGACCAAGGTAAACAAGAAGTGGCGTTGTGCGCGCAAATTTGCCGCTACACCGCTAAGCATGGCGCCAAAGAATTAGAAGATGAACACCGTTTCTTTGAAGATGGGCACGCCTTGGTGACTTATCAGCCCATAGGTGTGATCTTAGGGATCCAGCCTTGGAATTTCCCACTGTATCAAGTGATCCGTTATAGCGTCTCGAATATTATGGCGGGCAATACCACGGTGTTGAAGCATGCCAGCAATGTGTTTGGTATGTCGAAGAAAATTGAAGCGCTGTTTCTTGAAGCTGGGTTTCCTGAGGGCTGTTATCAATCACTGCTTATTGATGGCGCTACCGCCAGTAAACTGATTGCGCACGATAAAGTACGCGGTGTGACCTTTACCGGCAGTGACGAAACCGGTAAGAAAGTGGCGGAGCAGGCCGCGTCGGTATCGAAAAAGTCGGTACTAGAGCTTGGCAGTAACGACGCATTTGTGGTGCTCAGCGATGCTGATATTGCGCATGCGGTGTCATGTTGTATTCAAGGCCGTGTGGTCAATAACGGTGAAACCTGTGTTGCCGCCAAACGCTTCATTATCGCTGATGCGGTGTACGATGAATTTCGCGATGCTTTTGTTAAAGCGGCCAAAGACCTTAAAATGGGCGACCCAAAAGAGTCCAGCACCGATCTTGGGCCGATGGCGCGAGATGATTTGCGCGACCAATTGCACCAGCAAGTGCAGCAATCCATTGAAGCCGGTGCAAAGTGTATTCTCGGTGGTGATGTGCCCCAAGGTGAAGGGTTCTTCTACCCGATCACCGTATTAGAAGACGTTAAATCGGGCATGCCCGCCTACGATGATGAGTTATTTGGCCCGGTGGCGTCGTTCATTCGTGCCAATGACGATGAGCATGCCATGCAACTGGCTAACGACTCGCGTTATGGCTTAGGTGGCGGTATTTTCAGTGAGGACACAGAAAAAGCCGTGGCGCTGGCAAAAACCGAGTTCGATACCGGAATGGTCAACATTAACGGCTATTCGTTAGCACAGCCTAACCTGCCTTTCGGCGGCGTTAAAGACAGCGGTTATGGTCGCGAGCACGGCGGCTTTGGTATGCGTGAATTCGTCAATGTTAAATCGATTATGATAGCGCAGCCCAACTAAGTGTTTGTTGCCCAGTTCAAACGCCCGATAAATGGGTGTCGACTCGCTGTTTAAGTACTGGGTGGGTGAGGTGGTCGCTGAGCTGCCTCGCCTGCTGCTGGTTTTGTAAGCAACACAGTTTACTGGCTATGTCCGCTTGCTCACACAATTGCGCTAAAGGCGAGAGTTGAGCTTGACTGCGGTCCAACCTAATGTGGTCCAACCTACTGCGGTGCAACCCTTTTACAATCAGTTGCGGCAACTGCCAATAATTTGCCAAGGTTAAGGTTAAATCGTGGCTGTACTCGCGAATTAGGCGTTTAAAGGCTGCGCTGCTAGGAGTGACGTCGGGGTCAACAACATTAAACGCCTCTATCATAAGCTCAAAAATAATCATGGTGCCAAGGTTGTAAAGCAGTGCGGTAAAATATGCGGCGCCGGGGTCGGTTTGGCTGTCGCTGGCTGCTAACTTGGCAAAGTCAGCGGTTTGTAACGCATGCTGCCATATTTTTTCGCCAAACTGGCGGTAGTAAATACTCGGGCGCGGCGTAAAGCGCTTAATATAAGATTGCACCACGCCCTCAAGCAGGCCATTGGCCCCCATACTCATAAAAGCGGCTTTAAGCTCGGTGATTTCTTGTTCGCGGCGGCGGTAACGAGGGCTGTTCGCTAGCTTGATAAGATCTGCTGCCATCGCAGGCTCTCGCTCTACCACAGCGAGTAATCGCTGCACGTCGAAATCTGGGTTATCCAGCTCTTTAAGTACTTGACTGATGGAGGCCGGCATAACGGGTAGGTGTGATAGCAACTGCTCAGGCTCATGCATTAACAGGCTCAGTTGATGGTAAATGAATTGACTGAGGCTGTCGTTTTGCTGCATTGGCCGAGCATCACAGCCAAATAAGTAATCGAGATACGCGCCCTCTAAGTCGTTTTCGTAAGGTATTGCTTGGTCGTTAACAGGGGCTTTATCGGCGATCGGTAAGGGCTCATTTTCCGGTGTTTTATCAAAAAACGCATAATTAGCGTCGACCTCTGCGGGCACAAACGATGGCAACAAAGCTCTTAGCAGCTTACGAAACATGAATACCTCTTAGTGAAAATCTACTTAAAAACGACCGCTTTATCTGAGCGAGTGTAGGTGCGCACTTGGGGTGATGTCCATTGCTCGTTTTGTAAGTATTGTGTACTGACTACTATTTTGCCATCCACGAATTGGCTCGTGGATTTTACTTGGGTGATCCCCTGAGCACTGCCGGTTACTTCCTCATAAGCGGTGAAGCTGCCGTCATCGCCCACTTCAAGCCAGCCTTGAGTGTAAAAAGAGGCGGTTGTGAAATAATAAAATACCAACTTTTGTTTACTCTGGTCCCAAAATATCAGTGACTCGCCACCATAATCGCCGTCATTGATGCTGTGTAAAGTGCGAATCGCTGTGCCATTGAGGGCCCGCTGCCATTGGCCCACATCTGTGACCGGCTCTTGAGCTGGATCGAGTTTAAACTGCGCCTGCCAAGTACCTAAGTAGGGTTCAAAAACACTCAGTTGAGGTGATAATGTGCTCTTCGCAAGCGCCAGAGTCGGTAATAGCAGCACAAGCGCTGCAAACAAAGCTTTCATAGTAATTCCTTAATGTTGGAGCCTAGCCTTATTTAAGCTTGAGACACAGCCTCGATAACCTCAAGAAAAAAGAACAAAGAGATCATTTTTGGTTATTGTTAACCTTGGGTTAATAATTGGCTGTTCTTGTCTGTTGCTTTTGGTTCTTTAATGTCTCATATTTACAAGCGTTTACAAAGCTTTGTTGGTTTAAATGTAAAATAATTGCAAACGAATTGATGTTGTTTTATTTTGCTGTTTCCCATAAAAGAAACAACTAGGATATCCCATGTTTAAACCCACCCTTATCGCCAGCGCGCTGCTTAGCAGTACCGCTGTATGTGCCCAAGGTCCACTGTTTGAAGTGTCATCGCAGCAAATGGCAAACAGCGTTAATGCTACACAAGCAGATATGTCACAGCTCAGTGGCGCGCAGTTCCAATTAACCAGCAACACCGCATCCTTGTCTTTGCCTGTTGATGGTGCGCAGGTACACTTTACCCGCAAAAACGCGAGCCTTAGCGCCAGCGGTAACCTTATTTGGCAAGGTGAAAATGACAATGGTGACTCGGTCACATTAGTGCAAACTGCAAAAGGCATCTCTGGTACAGTTAAAACCAACGGTGACGTGCTAAAGCTTAAGCCTGTTGGCGCCCATGGTCATCAGCTGCGTACACTCAAGCCTGAGCAAATGCCACCAGAGCACCAACCAGGACACGTTATGCCTGAAGGCCCACTCGCAAACCAGGTAAACATCAATAATAGCCCTAGCATTTTCGCGCAGCCGCAGACCGTTGCTGATACGCAAATCGACCTATTGGTGGTTTACACCGCTAAGGCCGCTCAGCTTTCTGGCGACATTGATGCCTTGATAGACCTTGCTATCAATGAAACCAATCAGGGTTATCAAAACTCAGGTGTGAATGCCACTGTCAGTCTTGCCCATAAAGCGCAGGTCAACTACACCGAAGCGAGTAGCTCAGGCACCGATTTAAACCGTTTGGCCGGGACCAACGATGGCTACATGGATGAGGTGCACGGTTTGCGTGACCAGTATGGTGCCGATGTGGTGGTATTAGTGAACGATGTTAACGGCTATTGTGGTCAAGCTGATGCCATTGGTGCCAGTGCCAGCAGTGCTTTTGCCATGGTTGATTATGATTGTGCTACCGGCTATTACTCTTTCGGTCATGAAATTGGTCACCTCCAAGCGGCGCGTCACAACCCTGAAAACGACCCCACTAACTCGCCTTATGCCTACGGTCACGGCTACCAAGACCCAAGCTCGCAATGGCGTACGGTGATGGCGTATAACTGTAACAGTGGTTGTACTCGTATCAATTATTGGTCAAACCCAAACAAGAGTTATAATGGCACGGCGATGGGCACAACCACGCGCAGCGACAACACGCGTGTTTTGAATATTACCAGTCCAACAATTGCTAATTTCCGCAGTGGCGGCACGCCACCACCGCCTCCAAATGAGCTTGAAAATGGTCAACCTATTAGCATCAGCGGTGCTAATGGCAGTGAAACGCTATACACTTTTGAAGTACCAGCCGGTGCCAGTAATATCAGCATTACCAGCTCAGGTGGCTCAGGTGATTTAGACTTGTATGTAAAATACGGCGCAACGGCATCGCAGAATAACTATGATTGCCGCCCTTATGAAAACGGGAATAACGAGAGCTGTACAGATACGCGCTCAGGCACCTACTCAATTATGGTGCATGGTTACAACGCGTATAGTGGTGCGACCCTAGTGGCGAGCTACGAGCAGAGTGGCAGCGATTTACCGATTGAGATCACTGAGTCAAACCTCTCAGGCAGCCAAGGTCAGTGGCAATACTTTACTGTTGATGTCCCTGCGGGCGCGAGCTCGGTTGATGTAAGTACCTCCGGTGGCAGCGGTGATGTCGATTTGTATGTTCGTCAAGGCGCGCAGCCAACAACCTCTAGCTATGATTGTCGACCGTTTCGTTCAGGCAATAACGAGTCGTGTTCAGAGGCCGCAGCAGCTGGCACTTGGCATGTAGGTCTTCGTGCGTATAACAATTACTCCGGTGTAACCTTGAATATTTCTGTGCAATAACAGGCTAATAAAACCAGCCTAGGGTTGCTGATAGCGGCGTTCAATCTCTTTTTTGACGCTCTCAGGAATAGATGACAAAAGGTGTTGCAAGCGCAACGCCTTTTTTTCGTTATTAGGATGGTAGCCGATATACTGAGGCTCAATATGCAGGTTGTGTAAAAGCGCAACGGGCAAATCGAAATCGTGAATAATTTTCGCAGCCCAGGTTCTATCCACCACAATGGCATCGACGCGACTATCGCTCAGCGTCGAGAAAAATGATTTAGCTTGCGCGTCGGTTGACTCGTAGTAGGAGCGAGTAACAATATCAGCATTGAGTGCTTTTAGTGCACTATAGACTTCATCAGGGTAAGGGTACTCCTCAGCAATGAGAACAATAGGAGAGCGCTGCACAGCCTGCTGGTAAAAGCTCTCTTGGCGCTTGATGGCCACCGCTAACGTCAGCTCCCAGTTAACGAACGATTGGTCGAGCATTGCCAAGCCATCGGTTTCATCCACATGCAAGGTGAAATCAAACTTACCTTGGGTAACGGCTTCAACACAGCGTTTGTAGGGCAGCTCAGTAAAGATGACGTCAGTGCCTGAGTGTGACAATGCATAGCGGATTAAATCGACTTCAATGCCTTTTGCTTGCATCGATTCGTCGACATAGCTGTAGGGCCACCACCTTTCAAAGCAGATCCGCAGTGGCGCCGGTGTGCCCCAGCTTGATGATGACCACAACTGCATCATGAGCAGTACAATGGCGCTTACAGCATATAATGTGTGCATAGCTTTAAGCGTAAACCACCGCCGCCAAGGTGCAAAAAATAAAAGGGTACACTTTCTTACAGTTCGCGTTAATGTTTAACGTTAAAGTAATAGAACGAGCATACGAAGGCATGAAAGGATACGCAGCATGCTTAAATTATTTATCGCGCTGGCCGCGCTGAGTATTTTAAATGGTTGTACGGTGGTGGGCATCTTAGTGGATGGTTACGCGCAGCCAAATATGCAGCAGCGCGCAGAAAAGCACTATACCGCCAGCATCCAAGGCGACCCGGGTAAATCCAGTTACACGCCAACAGATAATGATGGTTTTAGCTTCGCTAAACTTGGCTTGGCGATTGACTCGGCGGTGCTCGGCGCATTGCAAAAGCCAACGCAGAGTAAAAGCAATAAAGAGTGTAAGAAACTGTCCGACACTATTACTGAGTGTGATTTAGTTGCGCCCATGCAATCAAGTGCGCCTAGTGAACCGCAAAGCGAGCTAGAGGCTATCGAGCGCCGCCATCATGAATAAGGGGTTGGTGATGGTGAGCAGCATGGCATATATGCACGCCACTCACCTGATAAGCCCCGGTATTAACGTTTAAGCTGGGCGGCTGGCTTATTTAACAGTGCAATCATCGGCCTGTCGCTCATTACTTTGGTTTTAAGCGCATAGCCAATGAGTAGACCGACGATAAAGCCGCCAATATGCGCGCCATAATCAACACCATCGGGCAGGCTAAATAAACCGAATAAATTAATACCCAGCCAAATAATGAAGAACCACATAGCAGAGAGCTTCTTCTGGTAAATAATGAACATAAAGGTCAAGCTGGCGTAGCGGAACCACATTAAATACATGCCAAATAAGCCAGCAATGGCACCACTGGCACCGACACTGGGGATTGCACCATTACTTGAGAGCATGAGGCTGGCAACGGAGGCGAGCACCCCGCAAAGTAGGTAGTAGCCTAAGAATCGCCAGTGGCCAAGTGCATCTTCTAGGTTATCGCCAATGATGTATAAAAAGTACATGTTGCCTACCAGGTGCATAATTGATCCGTGTAAAAACACACAGGTGAGCAAGGTCCAAGGCTCTTCCCCGGCGAGCACATCCACCGGGCGCATGGCAAAATATTCAAGTACAAACTCAAAGTGGCTGGGAACAAAAAAGTAAGCGGCAAATATCAACACGTTCAACGCCACCAAAGCGCGAGTTACCCACGGGGTACGATGTGGTTTGATGTTGTACTCTACTGGCATTTGCGTTAGAAATTGAAATAAGTAGGTTTTCCATGACACCTTCTGGTTGAGCTCGCCAAGTGCCGCTTTTAGCTGTGGGCTATTTTCGACACTCTTTAACTGCTCTTTTTCTATCCAGCTGCCATCGCAATGACGGCATACATCGATTTCGCTGTGGTAGTGCTCTAATAAGTGGTAGCGCTCCATCAATGTTGAGCAATCGGGGCAGTCGCGCTCAGATATACCTAAATGTTCACCAAAATTGTGTTCATATTTCTCACCCACAGGACCGTCGTTGACCTCGTTCAACATGCGATTGACTTCATTTTTTTCAAACCAAAGGCCACCACATTCTAAACACACATCAATTTCTTCACCTTGATACTCGGTCACTTCTAAGTATTCATCAACACAATGGGGACAGCGTTTATTCATGCTCTAACTCCTTGAGACTGCCAATTTGCACGTCGTTATCAGCTAATTCTTGTTTCAGTGCCTGGGCACTGCGCTTTAAATAGGGGAGCGTATTTTGCTCTAGGTCGGTTGCAAGTTTGCCTAGCTTTTCACTGGCGTGACGCGCTGACACCTTGCGCTTTAGCGCGCGTTCAATATAAAACTCACTTTGACTATAAAAACGCCGCGCAGCGGAGAGAATGGCACTTGGGGTTTCCAAAGTCGTGGGTGAGTATTGCATGGTGTGCCACACATATTTATCTAAAGTGGGTTTATTGAACTCAAGCTCAGATGTAGGCGGGCTCTTAGCCAGTAGCTCGGCATACGCTTGAATTTTACGTTGATTGTCGAGCAACTCATCGTACAGAGACGTGCGCAGATAGTAGTTATCTTCCATTTTAGAGTAGGTATCGAATTTAATTGCCTGCTCTAAACCGCTTTGTGCGGCGAGGTAGACACCAAAAATGGTGGATAGCACCAAAAATACTTGGTTGAGCCAAAAACCGGTACTGCGTAGCTCTTTGTTGTCGACTTGTTGCAGCACTTTGGGGATTTTTTTGTCCTGTGGTGGGGATGTTGCCATAACCGACTCCTTGGTAAAATGAGCCGAGATGGTAGGGGAAAGTGAGCACAGAGGCAAGCGCCTTGCGCTCACTTAATAGGCATTATATGAGCGTAAGTAGTTTGTATCCGCTCAACGTAATGATCAGTATCAGCAGCGGCATCGCCAGCACATTAATCAGCAGTGAGTTTTTAAATCTGCCCATGACCTTATTTTGATTCATTAGCCACAGCAGGTAAATGCAGATAATGGGTAATAACAGCGCATTGGTGGCTTGCGCGAAAATAATCACCGCCACTGGGTCTAAACCAAGACTGGCCACAACAGCACCAAACACTAATATCACCAACGCTACTTGCTTGAAGCGAGGGCTGTTGGTATCTCCTTTTAACCCGAGCATGCCACACACCGCGTAAGCTCCCGCCAGAGGCGCTGTTATGGCGCTGGTTAACCCAGCGGCGAACAGTCCGAGTGCAAAAAAGTAATGGGCACTGTCGCCCAGTAAAGGCGTTAATTGCGAAGCCAAGTTGGCGGCACTGAGCTGACTATTGCCCTGGCCAAAAAAGGCCACGCTTGCGGTGGACACGATAGCTAAGGTGATCAATCCCCCAAGACCAATTGATAAACCGGTATCCCAGTTGCTACTGCGAATGGCCTGTTGTTTATCCTGCTCATCTTGACTGGCCCGTGCGACCACCCCAGAGTGAAGAAATAAGTTATACGGTACGATGGTGGTGCCAATTAACGCCAATACGGTGGTCAGTGAACCTTCAGGAAAACTAGGCTTAAAACCTGCAAACATGGCACTGAGATCGGGGCTGGCGATGACCAGAGTCGCTAAAAACACTAAACTCATCAGCAACACTAAAAAGATCAGTGCGCCCTCTATCAGCTTATATTTGCCACTGTATAACAATGCGGCGCTGATAATGGCAATCAATGGCGTCCACAGCTGCGCTGAAGCGGAGGGAAATAACCCTTGTAAACCGAGACTGGCACCGCTGAGGTTACCTGCCTCATAGGCGGCACTGCCAATACCAATGGCACTGATCACCAAAAATGCCGCAAGCCAACGAAACACAGGGGTTTCAATATGCGCGCGCAGTGCTTGGGCTAAATCTAGGCCGGTGACCACGCCTAAGCGTGCGGCCAGTGATTGCAATAAAATGGTTGCCAGCACTGAGAACACCAAGGCCCATAGCAATGCAAAGCCAAAGTTTGCACCGGCTACGCTGGCGGTGGTAATGGTGCCTGGGCCAATAAAGGCGGCGGCAACCAGTAGTCCAGGTCCTAACTTCATATATCACCTGTCGAGGTTAAAAAAAGGCGCGTACGCTACCAGTTCATATCCAAATTTGAAAGAGTAAGACGTTACTCTATGCAATAAACAAGTGAATTTATACATTTAACCACAGAAATTTAACATCTGCGGCGGCCCAAAGTGACTCCCCTCATATCTCACTGAGTGATTGTCTGCGCTCGATAATAAACAGCCTGTGTCTTGTTGGCGCTAGTCTCCCAGCTCAGGGTGATCCAATAACACGGCTCCACCATCGACATTGGCGAGCTTATCTTCAGGGTTATAAATAGGGCAGCGTTGCATTGACAGGCAGCCGCATCCAATACAGCCATCAACATAGGCGCGCACTCGTTGCATGTAGGCAATTTTTTCATCGAGTTGGCGCTGCCATTGGCGTGACATATTGGCCCAGTCCTCTTTATTGGGGGTGCGTTTTTCGGGCAAGGTACTGAGTGTTTCTTTTACCTCCTCGAGGGTGATCCCCATTTTTTGTGCGGCCTTGATAACCGCAATGCGCCTTAGTACGTCTCGCTTGTAGCGGCGCTGATTTCCTTGGTTTCGCCAACTGCGGATAAGTCCTTTTTTCTCGTAAAAATGCAGCGCCGATACGGCGACCCCAGCACGTTTGGCGACAGTGCCGACAGATAAATTTGCTTCTAATGTCATTTTGTTGTTGACCTAAACTTAACTTGAGCTTTTAGCCTTAGGTTAAACATACAAATGCAGGAAAGCAATTATGAACCAACATGTTATTATTTTTTCAAGTGCTAGAAGCCAAGGTAACACCCGCCAAGCTGCCGAGACTCTCGCCCGACACCTAGGTGCGCAGTTCATTGATTTAGACGCCTATCAGATTAACCCGTATCGGTATGATATTCGCGAACAAAGCGATGATTTCCGCGCGTTAATCACGCGATTACTGGAGTTTGACCATTGGGTATTTGCATCGCCCGTCTATTGGTATAACACCACACCGCAGATGAAGGCGTTCTTTGATAGACTCACGGAATACATGGATCAGCCCCAATTGCGTAGCCAGTTACGACAACTGCGCACTAAGCAAGCATCCTTGCTCTCCACTAGTTACACCGAGCGGGCGCCGCAAGCGTTTGTGGACCCTTTCATCCATACTGCCACCTACCTAGGGATGCAATTTGTCACTCACTATCATGCTGGCGCTGCAGACCCTGAATCTGTGGCCGTGCAATACCCTAAAAGACAAATGTGGTGGCGCAAGCTGTATGCCTTGTTAAATACTCAAGCTGGCCTTATTAGATAAATTAGTGATTATTTTGCAATTATATGGTTAAGCGCAAAAGTAGCTGAATATAAAATGAATGTCTGCAAGTGGTTACTATCCCTGGATGCCATTAAATTTATTAGGTCACAGGGTGCATTTTTGCACTCTTATGACGCAATAAAGGCGCTGTTAGAGGCTTAGCTCTATTGTTGTTATGTAAACAAGATGTTTATTTTGTGCGTGGTTAGTCTTGATAGTAAAGCTTAAATAGGTACACTCAATGCTCCCCCCCAGTGTTTGGGTGCTTCAGAGGAAGAAGTAATGAATAACAAGCAGTTGTTTGTCTTAACAAAAGATAATGCAAATACTCAAAGCGACGATTTCTTGTTGTTACTCAAAGTATTGGAAACGCTCGCTACAACCGTTAAGGTCGATACCCGCCTGCCAGAGGAGGGTGAGCGCGAACACATAGCACTCTTTTTGGTGGATGCTGCGTATTGTGACTGCCAAGAAATGCTCAGCGAGGAGATCATCCAGCTGGCGCGCCAGCACAGTGTTGCGGTATTTAATGCTCAGCGCCACGCGCTCAACGAACGCACAGCGCTGCTTGCGAATCTCAAAGGCGCGCTTTATAACGATGACAGTCCTGAACATATGTTTAAAGGCGTGCGCCGCGTCCTCGGCGGCGAACTATGGTTTTGCCGCAAGGCCATCTCCAATGCCTTTGGCGATCTAATTCAACAGCTCCCCGCTACCGATGCGCTATCGGCGCAACGCCACAGCGATATCGATTTAAGTGTGCTAACCGCACGGGAAAAGTCGGTGATTTCATTGTTGGCTAAGGGGGCTAAAAATGATGATATCGCCTGCGCTTTGAACATCAGTAACCACACGGTGAAAACGCATATATACAGTGCTTTTCGTAAGACCAACTCGCGTAATCGTATTGAATTGGCCAATTGGGCACAGCGCTATATTCCAGTGGCATCTCGCGTCATGGAACAACGTCAATAACCTGCTCAGCATGCAATTGAACGCAAGGTTATCATTGAGCAAAAATAAAGGCGCCAAACGAGGCGCCTTTATTGTGTCAGTGCAGAGGTGATCAACTGGTTCGCGCCGACCATACCCCTTTGTTAATGCCGTCTTTTATGAGTAACGTCAGTGCTTTTTCAATCGCTTGCGTGACACAAATATGCATGGGTTCGTTATCACTGAAGCCCGCTTCGGCTTCCAACAAGCGCTTGTAACTCACATAGCGGAAAAAGCCAGCACGCATCTCTTGTGAGAGTACTTTTTTGCTGGTGGCAACCGACAGCAATACCTGCCCGGTGCGCACATCGACCGCACGCATATAAATAGAGATAACATCCTCACGGTACAGCTCTGAGGCGCCGATACCAAAGTATTCCGCACCTAAGCCCCCGGTTTTTACGTTACTGTCGTAACTGATGATCCCGCCCTCAAGAATGATTTTGGCGGTGGTTAATGGCGGCAGCTCTGGGGCATTGTCGCCCTTATCACTCATCGCCGCTCGCACGATTTTTCGCTCTGTAAGCAAATTTTGTAATCCTTCACGCTCCACGGGCACAAACCAGTCGGTTTCATGCAGCGCTTGCATAAGAATAGAGTTCGCACCTTGGGTTACGGCGGTAGAAAACGAGCTGACGTTCTCTTGCGGCTTATATTGCCCCGTTTGGTCGCGAAATGAATAAACTGAGACGGGGATCGCGCCCCTGGGATTAGGTAGCGCTTTTAATTCGGCAAAGGTTTCTGTGAGCGCCAATTGCTCAGCAATTTGCTCATCTGGGGGCACAGTCGAGGTGATAGCGGAACAGCCGCTAAGCAAAGCCAATAGTAAAAATGCACATATACGTTTCATTAGCCAAACCTCGGTACTTCGATTACGGTAACTGTGCCATCCAGGGTATTGGTTATTTGCACGGTGATACTATCAGGGGTACTGGTGATAATCTGGATTTGATAGTCGCCACTCATAAAGATGGAGTCTTGGTTAAAAATACTGTCTTCAACATCGTCACCGAAGGCGATATCGGTAATTTCACGAACCATGCGGTTGAGGTATGTACGCTCCAACGATTCTTGAAACTTTTCACCATAGGTTTTTTCACTGATAGGGGCCCGGTGCTTATTTTGGGCTTGTGCTTTAGAGAGCAACATATTGGCATTTAACGGGTTTCCGCCAAATGATGGGTTAATAGGTTTGTATACAAGCTCAGTGGCCATCAGTGGCAGTGACGCACAAAGCAAAAGTGCATAAATTATTGTTTTCATTTTTACCATCCACTTGCTGCTAGATCAGGGGAGTGTTGTTTAAATCTGGCGCGCGCCATGGCGTCCATAATCGCGAACATCGCGCTTTCGACGCGCTCTTTAAGTGGCCCACCACGTCGGCCCATAAAAGTGACGTATACCAATTCATTATTCATGAGTACTTCAAGGCGGGTGCCAGCACGAGGGAGCACCGTTTCTTTGATCACCACGTTGGTGCCGCTGGTATCAGGTAGATCGCGCCATAACTGTGAGAAATTAAAGTAAAATTGGTGGCCAAAGCGGCTAATACTGCGATCGAGTACGAGGCCGTCAATTTCCACTTCTTGTGCTTTGCTTGCCGTGTGAGTCAGGGCAAGGAGCACAATCAGGGTGCTGAGAAAATACTTCATCATCGGCTGAAAGGGAGGGGTACCCCTCCCATTAGAGCTTTACTGTTGTACAACAGTTGCAGAGTTATAGTCACCGACTTGAGTGACAGCAACGGTGTTACCAGTGCCCATAACCGAGCCTTCAACCAAGTTACCCTCACCAAGTTGACTGATAGACACAGTATTACCTTCACCTGCGACTGCGAACGCACCTTGTCCCATGCCGGCAACCATGTTCATGCCGCCTTCTTGGGCGATATCAATGCTGTGGCCACTGCCTTCTACCATGAGGTCGATAGCATTGAGCTCACCACTTTGCACCAAGTCGACTTGGTTGCTTGAGCTTTCCATCACTGAGCCCATGGTCAAGACAGCTTCATTGCCCATGCCACTTTGAGTAATAGCGATATCATTATCGTTGCTGGCAATGCTTGGATCTGGGTAAGATGATTCAATAACGGCGGTGTTCATGTCACCAGATTGGGCTACTGTTACGTCGTTGTCATTGCCGTTGAAGTTAACAACATGCGTGGCGTTGTCGTTGCCGATTTGCATAGCATCAAACTCATTGTTGTTACCTAGCACGCCAAGATACACTTCGTTGCCACTGCCATTTTGGGTTGCGCTGAAATCGTTCTCATCGCCTAATACCTCAGCGGATGCTGCGTTATTATCACCCATTTGCATAACGTTTAGCTCGTTCCCATCACCAGAGAATAGAGCCGACTCAAACGTATTCGCGCTGCCTTCTTGATCAATTGACAGGGCATTTTCATTGCCCTCGATAGCGACGATATCAGTGCTGTTATTGGCACCTTCTTGCTCAATAGCGAGTTCGTTCTCATCACCGAAAATATCGCCAATGCTGATGACGTTGGTATCGCCTAGCTGTTCACTGGCAAATTCGTTCATGCTGCCACTAATAGAAGTAACGGATAGTTGGTTCCAAAAACCATCTTGCTCTACGCTCAGGTCGTTGGCATCACCTTGAACCGACGTAAATTGCGCTTCGTTCCATAATCCAGCTTGCTGTGCATTAACCACGTTAGCATTGCCCTGCATATCCAGATTGTAGAACCAATGCCCGCCGTCGCCTTGAACAACATTAATTTGGTTTGCATCGCCGCCAATCACGTTGATGGCCTCATTGTTGATGCCTAAGAAACCAGTGCCGTTTTGCTCAACCGCAATTTGGTTGTCGCTACCAGTTACTTCGCTTAATGCGCCATTCGCTTCGCCATCTTGGTTGTAAGATTGCTGGTTGTTGTCGCCTTGTGTGGTTACCAATACCACATTGCCGTTACCTATTTGCATGGCATCTGTTTGGTTACCATCACCTACAGTGGTGATCTCAGTAAGGTTGGCGTCGCCTTGTTGCAAAGAGCTGGCGCTGTTACCTAAACCCTGTACAGACGTTTGTGAAATTGTGAGCTCATTACCAACAGCGGCTGCACGCTCTACGTTAGCAAGTGCAGATGTTGACCCAGGTTTGTCTTCGCTTTGTGCGTAAGCACCTGTTGATAGGGCCATCGCGATGGCGCAGGTTAAAATAGATTTAGAAAGCTTCACGCTTATCTCCTTGTTGTTTGTTATTACTGCGACGACGTTACAAATGAAAAGGCTCACCTCAGGGTTGCCGACCTGAGCTGGGTTAATCAAAAAAGCGTGTAAACGAGCGCAGCGTTGTTGTCCTAAAAGGTGTTGGCAGTAGTAAAAGCCAACGGTCACTGGTGCGTATGGCGTCATTCCTTTGCCTTAGCCGTAAATAAGTAGCCGGGCGCTGGAATACGGAGAAGCCTAAGAGTTCGGTAAGTGCTAGGAGAGAAATAACACTCGTCACTAAGTTGCAATTACGCGCATGCATGGGGAAAACTTGCTTCCACTGCTTTGTTGAGTAATTGCAACGAGCCATATTCCCTCCTGAGTCATTGATAGTTGCATGCACAGTGCATGGATTGGCGCTGCAAGATATCAATATTAGTAATACTCACTTTCCTACCGAGGTATTCACTCTAAGTTCACTTTAAAAGCAGATAAATTAGCAATTTTTATGGTTGATTATTTTTTAATTAAATCAGTGTGTTGTGTTTGCTTTTTTAGCTTTTCATCGTAGAGACTAGCGGTTGCTACCAAAAAAGCATGAGAAAAAATGAGTTGAATTTGCTCGAAGTGAGATCAAAAAAAAGCATGAGAGACTCAACCTTTGAGGATTAAATTTAACAAAAAAGAGTGGTTTTTAACTTTCTGTTCATTTTTGTTTTGCGTGTTCCTAAAACAGTCGCTACAACAAAGAGGTTGCCACACATTGACTGCGTATGTGCTCTTTTGGAGAAGAGATACTTACTTCCGTGTACCTTCGGGCCACACGGACAACTTCTATGGAATAGATCTATGAAAACCAAACTATCTGCGCTGACTTTAGCGCTCGTTCCGGTACTTTCATTAAGCGCTCACGCGGGCGTTCACATTAAAGATACAGCTGCCACTGACAATGACGACAGCATCCTTGTGGTATTCAAACAAGGCACTTCTGCCGCAGTGCGTGCTCAAGCACGGTCTTTAGTCAAAGCAAAAATCAGCGATTTGAACGCTGACGAAGTCGATGATCGCTACAAGCATGTGCTTGGTGGTCGTCTTGCCAATTTTAAACTCGATGGTGTCAGTGCCAAACAAGCCTTGGCGGCACTTAATAAGCACCCTGGTGTGGAATATGCTGAGCCAGATTACCAAGTAAAAGCACTAGGCGTGCCTGATGACAGTCGTTTTGACGAGTTATGGGGCCTTCATAACCTTGGGCAAACAGGTGGTACAGAGGATGCTGATATTGATGCTGTTGAAGCATGGGATATTACCACCGGCTCCGCAGATATGATCGTCGGTGTTATCGATACTGGTGTTGATTACTCACACCCCGATCTTGCCATGAACATGTGGGTAAACCCAGGTGAAGTTGCCGGTGATGGTGTGGATAACGATGGCAACGGCTATATCGATGATGTTCACGGTATTAATGCTATCACTGGCGATGGCGACCCCATGGATGACCAAGGTCATGGTTCGCACGTCTCTGGCACCATCGGTGCATCCGGTAATAATGCTGAGGGCGTTGTCGGTGTAAACCACGAAGTATCTATCGCTGGTTGTAAGTTCCTCAGTGCAGCAGGCACGGGTTCAACATCGGATGCGATTGAGTGTATCGATTATTTCGTGGCATTGAAAAATGACGGTCACAACATTCGTGTTACCAATAACAGTTGGGGTGGCGGCGGCTTCAGCCAAGCGCTTGCAGATGCCATTACGGCGAGCGAGAATGCCGACATTCTTTTCGTTGCGGCTGCAGGTAATGACGCAGTTGATAACGATGTTAACCCTCACTACCCATCGAGCTATGAGCATGAATCAGTGCTTTCTATTGCCAGCACAACGCACACCGATGCGATGTCAGGGTTCTCACAATGGGGCTTAACAAGTGTTGATATGGGTGCTCCAGGCAGCGCTATCCTCTCTACTGTGCCGGGGGGCGGTTATGCGTCTTACTCTGGCACCTCAATGGCGACACCTCATGTTGCTGGTGCTGCAGCGTTGGTGCTGTCGGTGAATCCGAGCTTGAGTGCGGTAGAAGTGAAGCAATTGCTAATGAGCAGTGGCGATGCGAACGCTGACTTAGATGGAATGACCGTTGCGGGTACACGTTTAAATGTGAACCAAGCGGTAATTGATGCTGACCCTGAGCCAGGCTTTAGAATGACGGCTGCGCCCCGTAACCAAGAGATTGTTGCCGGTGACACTGCGACCTATGAGCTGAGCTTTAGTTCGGTGGCCGAGTGGCAAGGAACAATCGACCTTGCGCTTGTTGCAGGCATTGATGGCGCAAGCTTGTCGAGCAACACTGCACAGCCAGGTGATGTGGTAACGCTGAGCGTGCCAACGACGGCGCAAACGCAATGGGGTGAGTACAGCTTTACCATTGATGCAACCTCGGGTGATTTAGCACAGCAAAAGTCAGTTGAGCTATACGTATTACCTCAGGGGTTAACTGAGTTTAGCTATGAAAACACCACTGCTGTGGACATTCCTGATAATGACGCAACAGGTATCACGTCAGTGATCACTGTTGCAGATGACGTCACGGTGTTTGATACCAATACCTTCGTAGATATCAGCCACACTTGGATTGGCGATTTGATTGTCACGCTTACTTCGCCATCAGGCACGGTAGCTACGCTTCATAATCGCAGTGGCGGTAGTGCGGATGACATTAACGAAACCTTCAACTCAGAGGCCTTTAATGGTGAAGTGGCCACCGGTGATTGGACGCTAACGGTATCTGATAATGTCGGTGCTGACACGGGGACATTAAACGCTTGGACCCTTAATCTTACAGGCATTGGCGAAGTAACGGCGCAGCCGCCGCAGGCAGGCTTTAGCTATGACGTTAATGACCTAAGCGTGCAGTTTACAGATGCAAGTTCTGATGTGAACGGCGATATTGTTAGCTGGATGTGGGACTTTGGTGACGGTGCCAGCAGCTCTGATGCTAGCCCTATGTATACCTACGCGGATTATGGCACGTACAGTGTAAGCCTGACTGTGACCGACAGTGAAGGTAACAGTGATACCTTAACTCAAGAAGTCACTTTAAGCGCAGATGATGTGCAACTCGAAGTGGTACGTGCTAATAAAACACGCTTAGGCTTTATGCGCGTTGAATTGGCATGGCAGGGCAGCAGCGCTGAGCAAGTGGATGTATACCGTAATGGCGAGTTCTTAGAAAGCACTGCCAATACCGGTGACTATCGTGACTTTGAACGCCGCGCAGACCAAACTTCTTACACCTATCAAATCTGTCAAGAAGGCGATATTTGTTCGAATGAAGTGACAGTGACTTTCGAGTAGATAAAAATAAACTCTACTGTTAAATGAATATGACCGCGCTAATTTTGGTGCGGTCATATTATTTTTACCCCTAAACCTCCTCTTTCAGTAGGTGTTTTTCGTCCATTTCCTACCAAGATAAATACCGCAAAGTTATGCAAGTACTGGATACGTGTTAGATGAATTTTTGTACCACCAAACTAAGAATTTAGCGAAAGTAACCAAATGTTTACAAGGGGGCTGTATTTTTTAGTACTTTTTATCGATTTTTGTTGTTAATTCACTGTCAATTGTGTACATAATTGTGACTAATGTAAGTAGATGTTACATTGAATTAAAATAATAATGTCAGGGGTAATAACAATGTTTAAAAAAACGGTACTATCAAAAGCCGTGCAATACTCTCTTATGCTAGGGTCTGCAGCATTTGTTTCTGGGGCTTATGCAGCTGAGGAACAGGATGAAACGGTCATTGAAGAAGAAGCACCAGAGCGCATCGAGGTGACTGGTTCACGTATTCGCCGAGCAGAATTTTCTAACGCCTCACCAATTCAAGTTATCAGTGGTGACTTTTCTCGTGAAATGGGTCTTTTTGATGCTGGCGAAATGCTTCAAGGTACGAACCAAGCATCGGGTTCGCAAATTGACAATACCTTTGGTGGTTACGTTCTAGATAATGGTCCAGGCGCAGCAACAATTGGCTTCCGAGGCCTAGGTGCTGAACGTACTCTTGTTCTGATCAACGGTCGACGCATGGCACCTGCAGGGGTAGGTGGTGCACCAACTTCACCTGACTTAAACCTTGTACCAGGGGTCATGATCCAACGCGTAGAAAATCTGTTTGATGGTGCTTCAACCGTTTATGGTTCCGACGCCGTTGCGGGTGTTGCCAACATCATTCTCCGTAAAGATGTAGAAGGCTTTGAGGTACAAGGCTCATATAAACAACCTGATGGTGATGGTGGTGAAGAATCGTCGTTATCAGCAATGTGGGGTAAAACCTTCGATAATGGCTTTGTAACTATTGGTGCAGAGTACACCGACCGCCAAGCTCAGTCATATGCTGGTAACCCTTTTACAAAAGGCTGTGAAGAGCGTATCTGGGAAACAGAAGAGGGTGACATCATTACCCGTTACAGCGGTGATGGCCCACTTGCCCGTGGCGACGATACTTGTGATATCTTTCCTTTAACAAACCGTGTGTCAGTTCCGTTCTGGGGCAGCCTATACTACACAGGTGGTAGCACTAACGTTGGTGTTCCAAACTTTAGCGAAACAACGGATCCGACTGGGGGCCAACTTGGCCCAGACTTCGGTGTTCCAGGATGGGTCTTCGGTGACTCAGATGGTGATGGTGTCAATGACGTATGGTTCCCTGATGGCAACGGTGACGGTTATCGTGACGTAGATTTCCAAGACCCGCTATACGCGTTACAACAGTCAGACTATTATCGCAGTGGTGATTACCGCAGTCGTAACAAACGTTATTCCGTTATGCTCAACGGTGAATACTCTTTTGATGACGACAATGGTACTTTGTTCTACTACGAAGGTATTTATGCCAAGCGTGAATCACCTATTTTCAACCCTGGTGCCCAGCTGTTCGAAAACGTGCCAGCTTCAAACCCGTATAACCCATGTGGTGTAAATGGTACCGATTGTCGTGCAGGAATTGGCTTCCCGTACGGGGCACAAGACGTGCTACCGATTATCAATATTCGCGGTGACCGTGATCACTTTGATATCGAGGTTGAGCAATATCGTGCAGTCGCGGGCTTTACCGCTGACCTACCGGCTCTAGAGGCGATCGGTTTAGAAAATTGGTACTATGATGCGTATGTATCTTACAGCGCCTCAACAGGTACTGACAGCCGTCAAGGTATTTCAGAAGCACGACTTTTGAAGTCACTTAACGACGCGATGCTTAACGATGACGGTACAGTGACCTGTGGCGCAGACTGTGTTCCGGTTAACCTATTTAGCGAAAATATTTATCAGCCAGGCGGTGGTACGTTAACGGACGCCGAAGCGAACTACTTGTTTGTCGATCGCACCATTGAGACAAAAGTTAACCAATTGGTGGTGAATGGCTTTATTGGCGGTGACCTGTTCAATATCGCTTGGAATGGTGAGCCTGTCAGTGCGGTGTTTGGTGCTGAGTTCCGTCGCGACGAGATCGAGTCAAATCCAAATGATGTGGCTGCACAAGGTTTGCTTTGGGGTTACTTCTCTGACCAAGGGGCTGACGGCTCTCGAAACCTCAAAGAGGTTTTCACCGAGATGGAATTCCCACTTATTCGTGGCGAGCAATGGGCTGAGGAGTTGACCTTTACAGCGTCAGGTCGTATCTCAGAAGAAAGCTTCTATGATGCAGAAAGCACCTACAGCTTAAAGGCCGTATATCGTCCAGTTGATTGGTTCACGCTTCGTGCAACCAAAGGTACTTCGTATCGTGCTCCGAACTTACGTGAGCGCTTCTTAAATGGTACTTCTGGCTTTAACACCGTAATTGACCCTTGTGTGGTTCCGGATGATGCTCGAATCGAAGATCCGTTGAATGACGATGTGCCAGCTACCTACAACCCAGCGGAAGACACCCGTACTCAAGGCGTATTGGATGCGTGTGCTGCTTCTGGTGTAGATCCGACTGCACTTGGTCTGGGCCAGAACGGTGAGGAAGAGTTTACTAACTCGACCAGCACAGAGATTGTTACCGGTGGTACACAAGAGCTGACGCCAGAGACATCAATCGCAAAAACTTATGGTTTCGTATTCGAACAACCATTTAGTGATGACTTTGACCTAACAGTGTCATTAACGCGCTTTGATATTGAAGTAACCAACTCGATTGCTGAGCCAAGTGCACCTTACAGTATCGATCAGTGTTACTCAGCCGATGGTAACGATGCATTCTGTAGCCGAATTACTCGTGACGAAAATCAACAAATCGGCCTAGTTGATGCTAGCTTCATTAACATCGGTTTGATTACGTCAAAAGGTTACGACTACAACATCTACTATAAACAGGATTTCGTTGTATTTGAGGAGAACTTAGGCGTTACCGTCGACTTGCAAGCAACGAAGATGACTGAGTCGCTGTATGATGTGCTTGGAACCGTTGATGACAACTTAGGCGAGCCTGAATATCCTGAATGGCGTGGTACTGCTCGTTTGAAACTTGAGTACAACGACCTCGCATTTAACTGGGAAACGCGTTATATCAGTGAAGGCACTGAAGATGCGGACGACCTTGGCGATTTCGAAGAAGGTACCGATGGTTGTACTGGCCTGACTAATAATGCCGGTGAGCCGTTGAAGTGTCGCCCACTAGGTTACACTGATGATTACTATGTTCATAACATTAGTTTCCGTTATGAATTTGATAGCTTCAGTATCAATGCCGGTGTTCGAAATGTATTTAATGAAGAGCCACCAAAAGTAGACCCTGATGGTTCATTCTCAAGCTCTAATATCCCTCTAGGTGTTGGGTATGATACAGATGGTCGTACACCATTTATTAACTTCCAAGCACAGTTTTAAGCTAAAGAAGTAAATTTGGTAAAAAGGCTTCTGCTTGCAGGAGCCTTTTTTTTGGACAATTAGGTTCAATTATTATGAGGACATAAAAATGTTAAAAACCTCAATGTTTAGTTTAGCAATGCTAATGATGGCCGCTCCAGAGGTGAATGCTGAGCCCCAATCTGAGCAGCCTTCAGTCTCTACCATCGAATCTTTCTCTATACTACCTGCGATTCGCAGTGTACAAACTTCTCCTGACGGTAAGCACCTTGCTGTTTTAAAAGCAACCAGCAAGAATGGTGATTACGTTCTTGAAGTTAGAAAAACAGCTGATATGGCCGCAGAACCTGTACGTTTAGGCGCAGACAAAATGCGTATATCCAGTGTCTCGTGGTTAAATAACGAAAAAATTGGTGTGATGTTTCGCCAGTTACTCGAAGACAGTGGCAGTAAGTATTGGGTGACTCAATTTGCGATTACTAATGCAAATGGTAAAGGGGAGTGGCTTATTCCCTTTCGTGAAAGCCGTCAGGGATTCTCAATCATTGATTTATTGCACGATGATAACAAACATATCTTGGTCGAAGGTGACGTCAATGACAACTACATCCCTGATGTTGTAAAACTTGATATTTATAGTGGTCGAACCAAAACTTTGGTGCGCGGCAGCGACAAGGTAAACGGTAGCTTTATTGCCGACAAAGATGGTGACGTTCGTGTTGGTCAAGGCTTTAATCGTGCTGATCAGGCTATTGATGTATTTGCGCGAAAAAAGGGCGATGACGAATGGATTAAAATTCATAGTGTCAGCGGTGAAAAGCGTGAAACTTTTGACATCGCCGGTGTGTCTGCTGAGCAACCCAACAAATTATACGTTATTGCAAACCAAGGCGAGAATACCACCGGGGTATACCTATATGACATTATTGAGAAGACGTATTCCGAGCGCTTGTTTGGTCTGAAATCAGTCGATGTGGATGCAGTATTGCAGGACAAAGAAGACAACCTGATTGGGTTTTCCTACACGGCAAAGCATCCGGAGTTTTATTTTACCAACCCCGAGTATCAAGCTGTCCAAGATGGCGTGAAACAGTTGTATCCTGACAAATTTGTTCGCGTAGTCAGTCGCTCTGAAGACGATAATACCTTAGTGGTGATGACCCAGTCGGACGATGACCCAGGTACTTACTATGTCATTTTGAACAAAAAAGACATCATCAAACTGGGCGAAAAAATGCCCTTTATTGATAAAAATAAACTGGGAGAGACCAAATATATTAGCTATAAAGCCCGTGATGGTCGTAAGATCCGCGCCTATTTAACCATTCCTCAGGGTAAAGGACCATTCCCAGCTGTCGTGTTACCCCACGGTGGGCCTTGGGTGCGCGATACGGTCATATTTGATGACTGGGCACAACTACTTGCCTCTCATGGCTATGTGGTGATCCAGCCGAACTATCGAGGCTCGACAGGCTATGGTTTAGAGCATTGGAAGGCGGGCGACAAGAACTGGGGTTTGAAGATGCAAGACGACCTTGATGATGCTGCCTTGTATCTGGTTGATAAAGGACTTGCGACCAAGGATAAGCTGGCCATGTTTGGTTGGAGTTACGGTGGTTATGCCGCATTTGCTGCTTCAATGCGTGATAAAAATATCTATCAATGCACTGTCGCTGGGGCTGGCGTGAGTGACTTAAATCGCATTAATGCCACGCTTAACGATAATCCGCTGTTGAGTAAACTGCAAAAACCTACCATCGCTGGTGTTTCTCCTGTGGAGCAAGTGGAAAAGGTCAATGTGCCTATTTTGGTTATTCATGGTGATATTGATGGGCGTGTGCCTATTGAGCATAGTGACGCGTTTGTAAATGAGCTAAAGCAACATAACAAAAACTTTAAGTATGTTGTGTTAGAGGATGCGGACCATTTCTCTGACACGTTGTTTTTTGACCACAAAATGACTTTTTACTCCGAATTAGTTGATTGGTTAGATAATCGCTGCGGCCTAAAGTAGCCTGCACAGGGGCGGCGGTTTTGAACCGCCGTCCTTCACCCCCTTGCACCTGCTCGTTGATACAGTACACCCTTCCCACTAGTTATGATTATAAGCGTGTTTAAATATTGTTTTTATGTTTAATAAGTTGTTGCTGTTATATCTAAATTTACATTTATTCTATTTTTTTGTTTTATTTTCACCCTTATTGTTCTATGTAACTCATTGTAGTTAAACAGTTATTTTGTCTTAAAAAAGGTTACATTTTTATTTTGATATGTTACACATTCATAATGTACCTACTTAGTAGTGCATATATAAATAAAAAAGTTTTCAGTTCAATCAGGGATTAATTATGATAAAAACAAGCAAATTAGCGGTTGCAGTCCACTCTGCAATCCTTTTCGGCGGTGTAGTTGGCGCACAGACAGCGCTGGCAGTCGAGCAACAGAGTGAGCAACAAGAAGTAGAGCGTATTCAGGTAACAGGTTCAAAAATCAAACGTATTGGTGCCACGGCGCCAACGCCTGTGGTTGTGATTGGTCGCACTGAACTTGAAGATGCGGGTGTCAGCAACGTGAATGACTTCCTAGCAGAGCTACCTTCAGCCTCTGTTGGTCTCAGCCCAGAGAACTCAAACAACTTCATTTATGCTAACGGCCTAAATACCACCGACCTGCGTGGCCTAGGTTCAGACAGAACCTTAGTATTGGTAAATGGTCGACGTTTCCTACCGGGTCAGGCGGGTGGAAACTCAGTGGATCTAAACAATATCGCCACATCTTTTATTGAGCGTATTGAAATTTCGACAGGCGGAGCCTCAGCTGTTTATGGTGCAGACGCAGTGGCAGGTGTTGTTAACATTATCACTCGTAAGTCGTTCGATGGCATCGAAATTGACTTGGCCACAACTGAGCCTTTAGAGGGCGGTGGTAGCCAGAAATTCGGTTCATTAACCTTTGGTCGTGAGTTTGATGGTGGCGGTTTCATCTTTAACTATGATTACACCGATCAAGAGCAGATGGCCCGATTAGACAAAGATTGGTATGTTGATGCGGTAGGTTCGACGCCTAACCCGAACGACACGTCGGGCGACGATGGCATTCCGGCCCGTATTCCTATCTATGATCAAGAGCACTATGGATTGTATGACGAATCTAGTGAATTTTTCCTGGGTGGGCAACAATGGACATTTGATGAGAACTTAAACTTACGTCCTTTTGACAACGGTGATGGTCCATTACCAGGCAGTGGTCTTCCTGGCGCAGGAACTAACTGGTACTACACAGGCCCATTCGGTGATGGTATCCAATATGGCGTTGATGAGTTCTTCCGCACGCCGCTAGAGCGTCATACGTTTAATTTGGCAGGCCACCAAGAAATTGTTGATGGTCATGACCTTAGCTTTGACGTGACTTACTCTGAGAGTGAAGCATTTGGTCAGGGAACACCTATATTCTTACGTGGTGACGAGTTGGTGGTTCGCCGTGATAACGCTTTCATCAAAGACGACCTAGCTTCGCTTATGGATGAAAATGGCGTAGAGCAGATTAATATGCGTCGTTTGAGTGATGATTTTGGTCCTCGTAAGTATTCACAAGACCGTTCTACGTTCCGTGTATCGGTTGGTTTAGATGGCTATATCAATGATAATTGGACTTACTCCACTTACTTCCAGCACGGTGAAATGACTCAAGATACATCGTGGTACGGTGAAGTATTTACTGAAAATCTATTTAATGCGCTTGATGCCGTAGAGTACGAAGGGCAAGTTGTTTGTGCTGATCGTGATGAAGAAGGCGAGGTGATCGGTGCACTACAAGGGTGCGCGCCCATTAACTTCTTGGGTAAACCGCAACATTCAGCTGAAGCGTTAGAGTATATTTCAACTGTTGCCAAAGCCGAACGAGGCCATGAGCAGTCAAGCTTTGGTGCAACCGTTACCGGTGACTTGATGGAGTTGCCAGCGGGTTATGTGTCATCTGCATTCACCTACGAATGGCGTCGTGAAAGTGCCTATGAAACACCTGGAACGGGTATTCGCAAAGGCCTTATATTCGGTAACTCAGGATTGCCTTATGAAGGCTCATTAACTGTTGATGAGTATGCGGCAGAGTTCTTAGTGCCGCTTGTTTATGACCGATACCTAATGCAGGAAGTGAACTTGGAAGCTGCCTATCGTTATATGGATTACAGCTCTACAGGCACTGATTATGCCTATAAACTAGGGTTCACTTGGCAAGTAAATGATGACATCCGTGTGCGTTTTGCTAAAGCTCGCTCGGTGCGTGCACCTAACATTGGTGAACTATATAGCTCGTCAGGGACGCAATATGCGCAAGAACGTGCAGAACCGTGTGCGGCTGATGCCATCGCGAAAGAAGATCAGTATAAAGAGCAAGTTACTCGTAACTGCGCGGCTGCAGGTATTCCTGAGGGCTGGGTCCCGTCTGACGACTGGCGTGACGGTGGCTCCCTAGAAGGTAAACTTGGTGGCAACCCGAATCTGGACAACGAAGTATCAAACGATATCACCGTTGGTTTTGTTTATACGCCATCCTTCCTTGAGGGCTTTGACATCACTGTTGATTACTGGGACTTTGAAATTGAAAACGCCATTGCGTTTTTCGGTTACGAAGACTCAATCCGCAACTGTTATCGCTCAGAAAGCCTAAACAACCCGTTCTGCGACGCCTTCACTCGTGACCCTGACACCTATGAAGTTGTTGATTTCTACGAGACGTCCCTTAACGCATCAGTAGAAAAGCTAAGCGGTGTCGATATTGAGTCGGTCTATGACTTTGATACCCGCATTGGCGGCTTTAAAATGAAGCTTATTGCAACGTATCTGAACAACTATGAGCTCAACCCGACAGGTAACGCCGAAGATAACCGTACTCGCACAGGTGAGCAGCACAAACCTCGCTGGGAAGCACGCTTCACGACCGAGTATCAAGTTGGCGATTTGCGTACCGTATTTGCGGCGAACTACACTCATGCAACGGTTGAGGAGCGCCCTGCATGGAGTATCGAGGATAATAACTACAACGACATTCCATCATACACAACCTTCGATATTAACTTCGATTACACTGTGAATGACCATGTCGATGTACGTTTAGGTGTGCAAAACCTGGCTGATCGCACACCGCCGCGTAATCCATTCGCTTTCACTGATGGTGAGTACTATGACGTTATTGGACGACGCGTCACTGCGGGTGTGAACGTCAGTTTCTAATATTATTCTACCCTGCTAAAGCCCCTATCTAGGGGCTTTTTTTATGCGCTTTGCTGTGCTTTGCACTTGATAGGACAGTTCTGACAAGCCTCTTGTGCCTTGAGTTGATAGTGCAGGCAACACGTCATACGTGAGCTGTGATATTGACCCTGTGAGCAGTGAATCGTTTGCCGAAAGCGCGGATAAAAAAGCTGTTGCCAACCTTGATGCGCTTGGTGCAGGTGCGCTTCACTGCAGTACGTGGCACCATGTAGCAGTGCCGAAGTTAACGTGTCACTTAACAGTCGTTGGGCTAACCCTGGGCTTAACCCCGCATACCTTGCGATGTGCTGCTGCCAACCTTGGCTTAGTGTTAACAGCTGAGCATGGCACTGCTTTCTTAATATCTGCTTATCTATGCACTTATCAACATATTGATAAGTCACTGCGCTGAGACCATAAATACTGCCACTGGCGTGCAGCTGCTGTTGCATTACGCCTAATTGAGGTACGCAGTGCAACCCTTCGACACAGGCAACACTCAGGTAAAGCGGTTGCCAGCTAAGCTGCAAAAAGCTATTAACGCTGAGATACGCTGAGCTCAGCTTCTCGGCGCGAGCGTTTAGCTGGGTCAACAACGCCTGCCATGGCTGCCGCTCAAGGTGGTTATTCGCAAACCAGATGTCACCCGGGCGCGGCTCGGCAAACGCCAACAGCGAGCACTGTTGGCGTAATTGCTGCTCAATGGCCTTGTTATGCACGTTCGCTGACATCGGCATAATCGGCAAGCGGATTGCGCAAGTCACCGGCATATTGCATGCTGCTAGCCGGGTCGGCGATATCCACCATCTGTTGGTTATTGCGCAGTTGTAAGCGGTTTAAGCAAGACAGCGGGAACGAGGGCGCAAACAAATCATGTTTGGCAAACTTATTTTGTAGCTCGGGGTGAGCCTGTTGGTAAGCATGAATACTCTTTGCCACGCAGCGCCAAAATGTTGTTTCGCTCACCAGCTTGGCGTCGACCATAATCGCCGCCAAATAACGGAAGAAGCAGTCAAATACATCGGTAAGAATAGAAAGAACCGCCACCTCTTCAGGTACCTCAATCTTGATCCGACTGATTTCGTCGGCGATGGCCATATCACTATTCAACACTGCGATCTCTTCACCGATATCCTTAATGAACACCCCGACGGGGATATGATCTTTAAAGCGTAAAATGAGGTTTTCGCCGTGGGGCATAAACACTAAATCATATTGATAAAAACAGTGCAGCAGAGGCGTCATATAGGCTTGTAGGTAATGCGCTAACCAGCGCTGTGGCGAGAGCCCAGACGCTGCAATCTTGGCGCCGATAAAACTCTGACCCTGGGTGTCAATATGCAGTAAGCTAGCCATGGTCGCTAAGCTTTCGTCGTCATCCATATAGTGGCGTGGATTTTCTCGCCACAGTGCCGCCATCATTTTTTTATAGGGGTTATCACCGAGCGCGGGGTGGGTGTAATACTGCTCGTCAAAGCCCAGAGTTGCCACCTCTCGGAGCGGTATAAAGCCACATTGGCGTAGGTAATCATCACCGGCAACTAAATCAAATAACCATTGGTTGATGGCAGGGGTTACTTTCATATACGCGCTGGAAAGGCCGCGCATAAAGCCCATATTGAGAATTGACAAGGCTGTTTTCACATAGCATTTATGCGGTTTTGTGATGTTATACAGGGTGCGAATGGATTGCTGCGGTAAGTATTTATCTTGGCTGTAGCCCAAGCATACTATTTGCTTTTGCGCTACGTGGTAGCTGTAAACATGCACCAGCTTATTGAACCACTGCCATGGGTGCATGGGGAATAAATAATAGTCGTCAGGGTTTAGCCCTTGCTCGACTAGCTGAGCATCGAAGCGTTGCCGCTCGGCGATGTCGAGCTCCTGCGCTATTAAGACTTCATAGCTATAATCGGCGGTGCTCTTAAAGGTGGTGTGGTGTTTATGACACGCAAGCCAAACAATATTAAATGCGCTGGCCGCCTCAGGCGTGTACTGATGAAAGTCCTGAGCATTAAAGCCGATGCGGCCATTGTTGGCGATAAAGCTGGGGTGGCCTTGAGTCATCTGTGTTTCAATCACCTGAAAATTAGCCTGTGCTAGTTGGGCACTGTTGAGGCTGTTATTGCGATACTTAAATGCGAAGCCACTGAGGGTACTGGCAAGCTCCTCCAAATAGGTGCCCAGCATGGTTTGGGCAATGCCTAATTTATCATTGCACTCTAACACAAAGGCGATGGCGTCTAGGGCTTGGTGTTGCCCAAGGTGCACTTTGGTAATGCTTTGCGGGTCAACCTGCAAATGGTTGAGCGCCATGGCGTGGGCTTGGAAGTGATAACTGTGTCCGCCGAGGGTGCTGAGCACATAACCCTCGGCATCTTGGTCGTAGGTAAAGATGCGCTCATGGTAAAATTCGCTCAGCATTTTTGCGATCAGCAAACGATTGGCGTATTGCCATGACTCATCATCCAAATGTTGGCCACTCAGGCTCGGTGTTATGCGCTGTTTTTCTGGGCTTTGCCTTGAGCTATCAAAGCGTTCAGGCAACTGCTTGAGATAATTAAAATGCGCGCGCGTTAAAGTGCCTAGCAGTGCCGTTTTATCACCTAGCTGGATCACCTTGTGATGGCTGAACCCCGCTTTTAAATTAAGGGTATGAATTTTGTGGTTACCGGCATCCGGCTCAACCACCACGCGTTCGCAATCAAGCTCAGTAAACATAAAGTGTAAGACCGAAGTCATCACCCCCAGACTAAAGCCGTGCACGGGCAAGTGCGCCGGTGCCAAAAGCAAATGCATGCCCAAGTCACCGCTTTGTAGATTTAAGTGCTGCTCAAGGTTTAGTAACTGCGGTTGATATACCTCGATAAGCGCGCTGGGTTTATCGTTGATTTCGACAATAAAAGCATGCTGCGCTGGGTCGTTATTGAGTGCTTGATAGAAGTCATTAATTTCTTTGGCAGATTGCTGCGTTGCGCCCCAAAAATGGGCTTGCGGATGATGCAACCATTGCACCATCAGGGGTAAGTCGTGTTCAAGGTCCAGAGCACGAAAGGTAAGCGTGCCTAACAGTGGATGAGCGTGCGTGTATACAGTATTTTTCGTCATAATTCGTTCTCAATCTGGTTGGTAAAGTAGCTCAGTCAATAACTTTATGAGTGTGCGGCTGCGTGGTGGCAGGCTGCCTCTGACGTACAAATAAAAGACGGTGCATAGCGAACGTGAGCAGTAACATCACCGGCATCATCGCGGCGCATTGCCAAGGCGTGAGGGTTTTAAAGCCAACCCACGCCATGCCCCAACACACCAGTACCCATTGCATAATGTACAAGCTGGTTACATGACGAGAGCAGTAGGTCAGCACCGTCATAATCCGTTGTTGCACAGGCCAGTTTTGGCTCAAGCGCAGGAGCTTGTCGATAGCCGCGAGTGCGACTAAATTCAGTCCGCTTAAATACAAGGCACCACCGGGACCAAGATGGAAAAAGTCATTAAAATGAGTGTCTTTATCCCATAGGCACAGCGCGCCGCCGACGATTAGCAACGGTAGGCCAAGATGTAGCGCGCTGCGCGCAAGAGGCCGGCCTTGGCGTAGCCGCGCTGATAGTGCAAGACCAAAAAGCACACACGCCAGCCATGGAAATACCGGGAAGTAGACGTTAAACTGCGCGCCGACAAAAAGATCACCCAGGTAATCCAGCCCAGTCATACCGCTTTGCCAGCCGCGTATCAGCGGCGTCACAAAAGCAACCAGCAAGGCTAAGGCAATATAGACCCATGGGCTGCGCTTTGGGTGCACCACAAGGCTTAACAACAGTAGCGAGAGCCCAGCCATTTGCAGAATGTCGCCGGTGCCCAACAAGTACAGGTAGTGCGGGAGTTGTAACGGCGATTGCCAGCCATACGCATTGATAAAGCTCTCAGGTAATACCCCAAGGGCGATAGGGAGCACAAACTTCAGTGCATTCATACCATAGCCCAGCGCGAGTATAGTTACGCCCCGTTTTGCCAAGGCTCGCGGACTATGATGCCGAGAAAGCAATAAGGAAATCCCCATAGCAATAAGGAACGCAGCGGTGCCTTTGCCAAGTAAATGGATAATCTCCCCCAGTAACGATTGCCCCTGGGTATAACTGGAGCCGTACATCCACAGCGTATGTACGCAGACCATGATGAGTACACTAAACCCGCGAACAAAGTCGACGGCAGTTAGACGGTGAGTATTCATGATTGTTTCCTTATTAATGACTCGGTGTGCTGGTTTGCGAAACGCGATTAAATTGCCGTGCTTCGGGGCGCATATAGAGCCCATAAAACACCATCAGCGTGAGCATAAAACCGGCACTGGCAACGAAAAAGGGCAGTGTGTAATTGCTGTCACTCACTAACGAACCGACGAGAAACGAGGCGCTGATCAGCCCGATGTTTTGCATAAAGTGCACCTTGGCAAAGTCGCTGCCATAAAAGCGTGGCTCGCTCAGGGCAAAAAGCACCACCTCAAGGCGTACCGTGACCACAAATAAGCCGATACCGAGTAGCACTCGGCCAAAGATCATCACCGGCCATGCCTGTGCGCCATGCAGGAGTAACCCGATGCTGGCAAGCAGCATAGCCCAGGCGATGTCTTTGCCATGATGCGTTTGCGAGCGCGGGCGACGATGATTACGGTACAGGCATGCCAGTGCCACCCAAGCCGGAATGGCAAAAATAAAGCCGGCGAGGATATCGTTATTGAACCCGCTTAGTTGCTGCCAAAAGAGAGTGAAAAACGGACGCGCCAAAAAGGCACTGAAGTAGACCCCCATGGATACCAGCCCAAGGACGAGCACAAACCGGGGGATGCGTGCCCGCTCAGTGGTACTTTCACCAAGCGCTCGTTGATGCCAAGTGACCGCTAAAACACGAATTAAGTACAGGCACAGCAGCACTTGTACAGCATCGCCAGCCGCCATAATGAGATACAGCGCCCGAGGGTCAAAGCTGTGTAAGACCAGACCACCCAATAACGCCCCGCCAATGCCACCGAAATGCATCAACACACTGAACAGGCCGACGATGCCTAGGTGCTTTTCCTTCTCTTCAAGGCTGAGAACAAAGGGGTAGATAAGTAAATAGCTGGCCTTAAACACCAACATCGTTTGCGAAAGTAGCCAGAATGCGAGGAGATCGGTGGCAAAATAACACGCCACTCCTAACCCTCCGGCAATGATCTGGGTCACCACCCACAAGTGCAGCTCATGAACGCGACGTGCCACCTTAGCCCAGAGCGGGAAGGCGCACATCACGGTGATACAGCAAGTGGCAAGGTAGCTGCCTACGTGCAAGCTGGAGCTGACATTGAACTCAGTGGCAAAAAACTGCGGATAAAACGGCAAAATCATGGTGTCGCACACCACAGAGATCACCGTAAGCAGTATAAGCGTCGATTTCAGCGCTTGTTGCTTCATACAGGACTCTTTTGTGGTTGCTGAACACTGGCTGGGGCGCCAAATTCTTGAAAAGCGATACGCTGTTCAATCTTGTAGGGCTCACGCTTGAGAATGCCGCGCAGGATGCAGCTGTTACGATAACAGGCCATCCCTAAATCTGGGGTGACAAAGCCATGGGTATGGAGCTCGGCATTTTGTACGAATACGCGTTGGCGTTTATCGATACTGTAGTTGCGATTAACGGCGAAACGACCATCGTCGCGCCAACAGAGCTCATCCATTAGGCCGCTGAGAAAGTCGGGTAACTGATAATTAAAGCCGGTGGCCATGACCGTTTGCTCGCTGTGCAAGGTGAAGCTACGTTGCTGCTCTAAGTGTTTGAATTGCAGGCTCTCTCCTTGGTGTTTAAGGAGTTCGCTGTTAGTAAATAATCGCGCCCGCTGAATACCTTGAACATCAAGCTCATAAAGCTTGTCGTAAATTTGGTTTATCAGCTCACTGTTTATGCCCTTATAGAGGTTACGCTGATTGGCAAGCAGTTGCTCTTTAGTGGCGTCTTCTAATTGGTAAAAGTAATCAACGTACTCAGGAGAGGTCATCTCCAAGGTTAATTTAGTGTACTCCAAGGGGAAAAAGCGCGGAGCGCGGGTGACCCATTGCAGGTGGTAGTTTTGGTGTTTTATGTCACATAATAAGTCATAGAAGATTTCTGCGGCACTTTGCCCTGAGCCCACCACGGTAATACTCTTACTTTGGTTGAGGGTATCGCGACGATACAGATATTCAGTGGCATGACAGACATTGGCTGCATCGGGCTGCACAGCGGGTGGATAGTACGGCGAAGGGCCGATGCCGAGTACGAGATGGCGACAAAAAAAGCGCTTTTCACCTTCTGGCGTATCAACGGTCAATTGGTAGCAATCTTGGCTATTGTCAAATTCGACACGGCGAACGCAGTGGCCAAAGCGCACACTGGGTAACTCACTCGCTGCCCACTGGCAATATTGGTTATATTGTTCACGCAGTAAGAAAAAGCTTTCGCGAATATAGAATTGGTATAATTTTCCCTGCTGCTTGGCATAATTTAGAAAGCTAAAGCGGCTGGTGGGGTCCGCCAAAGTCACCAAGTCCGACATAAAAGGAGTTTGCAAGGTGACGCCGTCGAGCATCAACCCTGGGTGCCAATCAAAGCACTGGCGCTGCTCAAGAAACAAGGCATCCAATTGCTCAATTGGGTCGCTTAAGCAGGCTAGGCTGAGGTTAAAAGGGCCGAGGCCAATGGCGATGAAGTCATACACCTTATTCATAGTTTGTCTCCTTTTCGAATAAGCGCGCTTTGAGGGTGTAGGCGCATGCTTTAATTTCGGCGGCAATGGTCTTAATGTCCTCAATGGCGGTGTTGGGGTTGAGTAGGGTGAATTTGAGGTAATTAATGCCCCTAAATTTGGTGCGTGCGATGGCACACTCACCCTGTTTGAATAACTCGTCTTTAATCTGATAATTCAGTGTATTGAGCTGCTCGTCATCGAGTTGGGGGTCAATAAAACGGAACACCAGTGTGCTTAATTCTGGCTCGTGAACCAGTTCAAATTCCTGATCTTGTTTTAACGTCACAAAGCTACTGCGCGCCAAAGCCATCACACTTGAAAACACGCGGCCAACCTGTTCACTGCCCATAATGCGTAGCGTCAACCACAGCTTCAGAGCGTCAAAACGGCGAGTGGTTTGCAGGCTTTTATCCACTAAATTAGGCGCTGCTTGTGGGCAATCACTGAACGGGTTTAAGTAATCAGCGTGATGGGTTAAATGTTGGAATTGCTGTTTATCGGCGACGATAAAGGCGCTGCTGCTCACCGGTTGTAAGAAAGATTTATGGTAATCTAGGGTGACCGAGTCGGCATGCTCAATGCCGCTAAGTAAATGGGTGTAATCATCGGTGGCGAGCAGGCCACAGCCATAAGCGGCATCAACATGCATCCATACCTGCTGTTTTTGACAGCGCTCAGCGATGCTCGCTAATGGGTCGATTGAGCCAAAATCGGTGGTCCCTGCCGTGGCGATGACGGCGATGGGAATGTCATCTTGTGCTCGGGCTTGGCACATGGCTGCATCGAGCGCGGCTAAGTCCATTTTAAAGTGCTTATCAACACTCACTGGTACCACTGCGTTATACCCAAGTCCCAATAGGGCCGCCGATTTTTGAATGCTAAAGTGGCTTACTTCTGAGCAGAAAATACGGTAGCGCTTGGCTTGTGCTGGCAGGCCATGGTCACGGATGACGTGACCATGCAGGCGTTTAGCCGCATCGTCCCGCGCCAGTAATAATGCCATTAGGTTGGACTGACTGCCGCCGCTGGTGAAAATGCCATCAGCGTGGCTATCAAAGCCTATTCTTTGCACGCTCCAGTCAATTAGCTTTTGCTCTATTAAGGTACCGCCAGCGCTTTGGTCCCAGGTATCTAACGAAGAATTAATGGCACTGAGCAATTGCTCGGCTATCACCGCAGGGTAGGCGACCGGGCAATTCAAATGTGCCACGTACTTAGGGTGGTGAAAATAGACGGCATGATCTAAGTACAGTGCTTTTATTTCATCCAGTGCTTTATCCACGCTATGTAATGGCTGGCTTAAATCTATATTGGCAACCAATTGGCTAAGCTGCTGGTGGTTAACACCTGAATGAACCTTTTTAGCACGGCGTATGGCTTGATGGATTAACGACATGGTTTGCATAGAAGCCATCTCGTAATGCAGCAGGTTATTCTCGTTAAAAATATAGGGGTGACTTGGATCACTATGACTATTGCTAGCTGATTGGCTATCAACCACAGGGGCTAATTGATTCACGACGCAACTCCATTTAAGGTACAAAGATTAGAAACGGGATCGTAATGATAATGGTTATCACTGGCAATAATAAAAAAGGATTAATTTAACTTACATTTTTATTACATGTCTATTATTCATACTCGAATAATGCATCCGCTCTAAAGTAAATCCGGCTATTCAAAGGGGGACTATCTGCTAGGTGCAAGCGAGTAAGGGCTCAAACGAGACGTCTTGTTCGGTAGAAAGTGATAAAAATTCACGTTGTGTCAGTGTGATCAGCGAGGTAACTGGGAGTAAAGGAGATAGCAGCACACAGGGCACTGCCACTATTTTTAGAACTTACTGGTGAGGACCTTGTTCGGGCTTGGGCTTGGACTCTGAACCCGATAACACATAACCTGCCACGGTACCGAGTAATGCCGCTAAGGTTTCACTGCCGAAGTCGGTGAGCACGGCAAGGATCAGCAGCGACGGTAAAAACACCATCACTCCCAGTGCTTTTATAGAGTTAGGACCAAAATCGGCATTGAGTACATGCAGGCGATAAAATGTCAGCGCTATGCCTGAAAGCATGGTAATCACCGCACCGACGATGGCGAGAAAGTGTATTCATGTTAAATCTGCCATTTCCATAGGGCGATATCCTTATTAGTTCATGACTGAGTGTCTACATAATGTTAATTGTAAACGAAAACAAAGGGGTATAACAGCTGAACCACTCTTTTCGCTGCCACTCACGTGCTGGTGATTGCGCTTATGCTCACTGTTCACTGATTAGGTGGATTGCTAGCTATGTTTTAAAAAGGCAACCCAACCACAGTGATATCAAGCAGGCCTTTTTATGATAAAAATGCTTCAATCAAAGGTGCAGAGCGTTTAAAGTAATACAGTGAGTAAACAAGGAAGTAATAAGCAAATGCAGTATAGCCAACTATCCAAAGGTGCGCGTCATCATATTAAAGCGGATCTCTTACCTGAGCGTGTCGCGCTGCAAACAAAAACGCACCATGTAATTGTGACCTTTCGTTTTTTGTTGCTGTTTTTCTCAATATCAGCGGCTGTGGTCGCGGTTTTTGATGATTCACTGTTTTATGCGGTGGTGGCACCTATTTTATTGATCCCTTGCCTTTTTTGTTGGCTTAAGAGCCATTATTTGGTGCTGGATGCAGCGAAAGGTCAAGCATATATAGAGTCACGTTTCGCGGGCAGAGCAAGCACTCCCATGCCTATGGGTCATTTGGAAAACGTTAAAATTGTGGTGCAACCCATCCCCAGCAGGGTTACGCACTATCAGTTTGCGTTATGTGGGCAAAGATATACGCTAGGGACCCTTGCTGACACCCAAGCGGCGGCCAGCTTTCTTGCGCAGCACTTCGGCTGCCAACTGAGCGTGAAAGAGAGTGTTACGGCTACGGAGCAAACGATTTCTTTCGGCACTGACAAAAGTGAAGTGCAAGCGGAAACCGTGCAAAACCAGACTACTGATACAGCCCCTCGCGTAGGCCGAGAACTGTATTTTTGGGATAAAACTGCGCTCGCTAAGTTTATTTTCGCTCCATTTGTTTTTTTGCTAGTGGTCGGCCTTATTGCCAAGGAGTTACATCGTGTCTTTTAAGCAAATTTCTAATGAATTAGCGGTACTAAACAAGGGCAGTAAAATCTTCGTTGCTCGGTTTATCGGTGTATTTATTACCCTTATTGGCGCGGCGAATTTGTTCTCAGTGGCCCGTGGTGATATGCCACTGTTTGTATGGGCGTCGGTCACTACACTTGGCCTTATCGGGTTGTTTGGTAGTTATGCGGTGTGGGTTGATAAGCGTAAACAGGCCGTGACTATACGCGCGAAGATGCTGTTTCCAATAAAAACGAAACATATTAAATTTGGTGATATCGAGGCGGTTGTTGTGGATGAGCGGATGTTAGACCGTCATGATGCGCGACTTTTTTTACAACTAACTAATGGCGATCGTTTCAACCTCGCTCCTAAAGGGTTTAAAAAACGTTTGGAGCGCGACGGTGAAGACCTCGCGAAGTTTATTGATATCCCCCTGCACGTCACCTACAAGCAGTAATCGCTTAGCACTGACACTGTGACCGCCAGCGGAAGAACTTTGACAAGGTGCGTTGGTATTCACGGGTGCATGCTGGCATTTTTTAGTGCGTAACTGCACCCGCTATGCGCGGTGGCGTATTGAGCATGGCTACTTGGTAAAAGCGGGTACACGCCGGTATGTTTGCCGCTAGGCTTACTCCAAGCGCTCAATAAAAATTAATTTAAACAACAAGTTACAAAATTAAAGGCCCCAGTAATAACAAAGCTATAGCCTTTTCCAGCGGGTGGTTAATCCAATTAGGAAGGTCGCGCCGTAACCTAGGCATAACAGCGAGCTTATCAACCAGAACAGCGCTGAGTTCCCCAATACAGAATGTTCACCGGTAGCGAGGTAGAGCCCACCCAAGGCACGTGCGCTAAGTACCAAGGTTATTAAGACCAAGGCTGTTTTTCTCAGCGGCAGCGCCCTTACTAACTGTGCAGCACTCAACGCATAGACCCCCCAGACAATGAGCACTATGCAGATCCCCAAGGTGACGAACGTGGGGTAGAGCTCACCGCGCGCGGCCATCTTTGCCATCGCCTCACCGGCTCCCATGGTGCGATACCCGTGCGCTCCTGCGAAAATGGTCAGTAAATGCGCCAGTGCGGCAAGAAAGCTTAACAGCGCAGCAATGACAAAAGCGCGTTTACCTATATCCTGGTAAGTGCTCATACACTAAAACCTCCTCAGTAAGTAGGCCATAAAGCACTGAGCCAAAGCAATAACCATCAATAATCCAACATTGCGGTAATAAACCGTGCTGACTAAAACCTAAGGTTTTCAACTCACCCCTGCTAGGGCGGAGATATCCCGGGTGACTGACACGCCCTGACGCGAAAGCGGTAGCCATAGGGCATACTATCATCCGGCGCAATTTCGACGATTTCGTAGTCGTTAAGCTCCACCGCTTTGACGCTGTTCGCTTTTTCGCAGCGGGAGAAGCTATCGGCTTCGTAGCTGTATGCGAACATGGCAATAAGGCGCTTGCTACGCTCAAAATAGCCCTTAGTGTGTAAAAACTGCTGGATGTTTTTTGCTGCCTCGGTGTCTCCCTCAACCTGCACTTCGGCGCTGTTGCCGGGTTGTTTTGCGCCCGAGTGTTGGGTGGGCAAATCTTGTTGGATTTTCTCGCTCAGTTGCTGCACCGCTTGCTCTTGACGAGCAGGCGAATCATCGACTAAGGCTTTACCCTCGCTAAAGCTGGCGGTGATATCATCGAGCACCGCCTCAGCAGGTTTGTCATCAACGAAGGAAATGATATTTACAATCACCACACTGGCGAGAAAGAACCGCACCAACGCGGTCATTAATGGCGAATAGCTCTGACTGATAAATTTAATGCGCTGCGAGCCAAAGGGTTTAATAAGCAGCAGTGCGACAATATAAAATGGTAGAAAAAGCTGTAACAACAGCAAGGTACATAAGGTGATACCCAGCGCCCAAGGGGGCAGGTACAATAATGTGGCAAAGTTATGGGTGTAGTTGAAGTGACTGGCCGACACTCCGGTAACTTCATTGACAATGCCACTGGCACTGGCGAGCACAAAGTTTGCGATGGTGGCATAGAACACTAAAATCAGAGCTTTACCTGCCAGTGAGTGCCACAGCTGGTTAAACTTAGGCCAAAACTCTACCACTAAAGCAATAATAGTGATGACAGTGGCCAGCCAGCCTGATTGCAGCACTACTAAGCAGACAATGGCAAGCAGGTAGAGCTTTTGGGCGCTGCCAAGGTTAAACCAAATCGTCTGGCAACGTTTTAACAGGCGCATTTTATGCGGCTGCCACTGGCTCTGTTGCCGCTGTATATGTTTATTTGCGCGCCAGCGCGCGACTTTGATACGTCTTAACACCATAGGGTATTATTTACCAAATAAGCGATTGTTGGCCACCGTCAGCTTGCAGCCGTGGCTATATGCAGGGTGCTTTGCGCGTAAAGCACAGCGTAGCCACTGACCAAAACATGCTCTGCATCTAATGAGCAAAATAACTCACCGCCACGGATGGATTTTTGCTTTGCGTGAAACTTGGTTTTACCTAGTTGCTCTGCCCAATAGGGAGTGAGTCCAGCATGGATAGAGCCGGTCACAGGGTCTTCATCACCGCCGTTAGCGGGCCAAAAATAGCGGCTGACAAAGTCGCAATCACTGCCTATGGCGCTCACTACCACATCGCGTGGTGCCAAGGTTTTTAACTGCTCACTGTTACTTTGCAATGAGAGCACGTCCTGTTCATCGTCATATATCGCAAAATAGGCCTGCGCGTTGGCCAACACCTGCTTTGGAGGGCGTGATAAACCTGCCAACAACGCCGCAGGAGTCTCTACTGCTTTAGGAGCAAGGTTGGGAAAGCGCATCTCAATACAACCATCATGGTGGCGCCATACCGTTAAATCACCGACCTGCTGAGTGGTAAAGCGGATGGTCTGATGACACTGAAAATATTCAAATAGCACGAAAGCCGAGGCTAACGTTGCATGACCGCAAAAGTCGATTTCCATCAGCGGTGAAAACCAGCGTATGGCATAGCCACCACTTGGGTGAGCAATGATAAATGCGGTTTCCGAGAGGTTGTTTTCACTGGCAATGTGTTGCATGAGTGCATCGGGTAATGGTGAATCAAGCACCACCACCGCCGCAGAGTTCCCGCCAAACTGCTCACGAGTGAAGGCGTCAATAATGTACATGCAAAGCTGCATAGGCTAAATCACCCAGTTAAAATCGCTGCGTTTAGAGTAATCAGTATATTCAGTGAAGGCAAGCTTAGGCCCGAAGTGCGCGCTTTGCAGCGGAGCTTACTTAGATAGAAAGTGAGTTATAAAGGGGTGATACAGCGAAGAGGCTTTGAGTGCTCCGCACAAGTTCACTCGCTGCATAAAAAGGGAACTTAACTGTGATATAGCTTAATCTCAATGATGATGAGGCTGTCGGTGATAGCGATTTGAACGTAAAACTCATCAAATTCACTACTGACGATATTATGCTGAAGTGGCGCATCAGCGAGATGCAGTTTACTGTTTTGTAGCGATTGCGAGAGCAGTTTTAACTCGTGCTCATCAAGAGCAAGTTTAGCAAGCATTAACACAGAAGCGTTCAATTGATTTGCAGCGGTGTCCATGTGCGGGCCGAGAACCATCAATGCCTGTTTGCCATAATGCTCACATGACCAATGCTTCACTGAAAATAAATTGCCATTAGCCAACACCCCTTTTACTTCGTTGCTCGACTCCAGCCACTGCTGAACGCTAATAGCTGGATTAGCGGCATACAGTTGTTTTTGGTTCTCTTTTTGCTCGTAAACGCATTCGTTGGCGGCGCATCCGACGCTGAATACCCCAAGGACTAGTGTAACAAGTAATGAGTATATGCGATTACGGGGGTGGGCGTGTCTACAAATTATCATGGTTGCGGAATCTCTAAGTGGTAAGCTGGATCTTTCGGTGGTGTAAGAAATTTAGACACTCGTGACTCTTTAACCGTAGTTTCAAACTGCTTTAGTCGAGTTAGGTTCGCGACTCAATTTAAAAGATACGTTAATACACAAATAGTGTCTACTTGGAATTTAAAGGGGTTAGCGATTACTTCATATTCACAAATAGTTGGGCAAGCAAGATGGTTTGTTTTTGTGCTATTAGTAGAGCGAGAATCTGTGCGTATTAAGTGAAGGCAGGTATATTACCATATTCTCAATATACCCACCTATAGATGGCTGCCGTATCAACTAATCAAATCGAGCAATTTCCTCAAAGGTAAGTCCTTTAAAGTTATGGGCCTGCACTGCACAAAATAGATTAGACATTATATCCTTATCATCTAAACGAGAGTCGAGTATATAAGTGCCCTCGAAACGGTCTTCTGGTATTTTGAAAATGCAGCTACGTTTAGGCAACTTATCTTGTACAAATACAGCTTTTTGCAAGCCAATGTTTAGCCCAGGAACCATGAAAGCGCTTTTTTCGATGTCTAAAATCCCTGCCTCTTGTCGTGTTACATTATAGTAATACCAAGTATCGTTACCGACAAAGAATGGTAACAACTCACCAGAAGCTTCCAATAACTGTGCGAGTTCATTTGCAACTGAATCTTGAATCGCCAGACCAAGCAGGTTTATTGCGGTAAAGTCACCCAATGGAGTGTCGGTTTCTTGATTATAATGTGCGTTAAAGTTTAGCAAGGTTGACTCTTTGGATTGACAATTAGGCTTCCATAAATCAGGTTCACAAAGGGATTCATCATCAGGAAAAATTGTTCTGTAATTATTCACGTCAGGCGTGATTTTATATATTACTTTGCTCATTAGTATCCGTATTTTCCTTCTTGTAAAGCTTTAGCGATGGCATGTAAAATTTGAACGCATTCATCACGTGTATTTGCCAATGATAACTGGTTCGTTATATTCAGGTAATACTGCACTGTATGAATTTTTGCATGATTTGACGCATCAGGCATCTGTGGATGAGGTATGTAGTTGTCATTTTTTGGCAAATAAACGCCGTTAGCAGGGTCATCTATTCGTATTTTAAACTTTGCTAGAATTTTTCTAGCAGCGCTAGCTAATTCATGAGTTCCTGAAACAATTGCATGAGTAGCCGTGTTCGGTGGCTTTTTACCTGAACCGGTAGCGGCCATGTAACGCGTCATTCTATTTGGTCTGTGTTTTTCCGTTAGAAGCATGTCCTTTGTCATAGTGCGAGCTTGTGAAGCATATTTTGAGTATGCCATAAGGCCGAATTTTATACTTCTAGTGGCTATTTGATTGTAGAGACGTGCAGCATGCTGAGCTATCTCTATTTCTGAAAGTTGGCGCTCTGTCTCTTTTAAGGTTTGGTCGAGAACGTCTGATATTAGTTTTTCCGAATCTGGGAAGCGATAAACTGCACCTGATTCTCTAATAGTTTGACGAATTCCTAATAGTAAATCAGCTGGTTCAATTTGAATCGCATGGACTTCTTTTTGGGTATCCATTTGAGCCATATAACATCCTTATTGCTAATGTTCAAAGGATGCATTTTGTATTATGTTGGCGACAAATTCAACAGATTAGTAGTAAGTTTGGATTGTCTAGTATCTAATGTTCAGAATCATTAATAGCTATCCAAGCGCGTTCGTTAGTAAATCATTACCAGCTTGTGTATGTGAAATCCTCACAAGGAGTGCTTGCGGTGGCAGGGTTTAGTGTTGGTGAAAAACTGGCTTGGGGTAAACACATCTATATTGAGGATTTAGTGACTAATGCGAAGTATCGCTCGCGTGGTGTAGGTCAATTTTTACTGGATTGGTTTAAAACTTATGCGCGGGCTAATAATTGTGAGCAAATTCACTTAGACTCGGGCGTTCAACGCTTTGCGGCACATCGATTCTATTTGCGTGAGGGTTTTAACATCGCCAGCCATCACTTCTCAATGGTGGATGTATAGCAAGGGTAAGTGGGCTTATCGCCTAGCTTGGATAGGGCTGCACCTAGTTTTCTAGATGCAGCGGCGTCATCACTGTTACGACTTAGTGCATATTCGCATCGTATTTTTGCGCCAAATCGTGTTTTTGTTTATCACTTAAGGCTCGCCCAGCTAATTGAAATACCTCTTGTTCTTCTTCATCTAAGTGATGGTGCACTTTGTGGTGTAACTTCTTCGCCGTTGCCAGCCAAGCAGGTGAACTCATATCTGTGCTTTCAAGCTCTTCGATCAGTTCGTCAATATCATGATGTTCGGCAATGCTGTGACGCGCTTTTTCTTGAGTTAGGTCTTTAAAAATAAGTGGGTCATAGAAGTAACGCTCCTCAAATTTGGCATGCTCTTGCAGCTCATGTTTGAGTTTTTCCAACAGGCCATGGCGTGTTTTAGTGTCACCGCTGGTCTCGATCAATTTATCAATGAGCTTACGTTGGGTGTCATGGTCATGACGTAGTGCTTCAAATATGGTCATAGTGTCTCCTTTCTACTTTGCTACCAACTACACAGAGCAAGTCAAATGCCACATTTCAAGTCCATGATTAGTAAATATTTTTTATTTTAAAGAAGTGAGGCAATGTAGCTTTTACAAGTAAAAATGGAAAATTCACCACACCAAGTCGCCATTTAGGCACGCGGGCGGAAGTCATACAACAGAACGTTAATTGTTAAGATGAAAAAGCCTGCGTGATGCAGGCTTCTCAAGGAGTACAGCTTAGTCCGCTTTGTTGGCGTCTTTCACTGCTTTTAATTTACTGGCGTGGTCAATTTTGTAATCAGGCATGTCTTTGTTGCCTTCCATCAGGTAATTATCCATCCAGCGCATTAATCGCAGGCTGTAGTCATACTGGGCAGCGACACGGCGGTTACCATGACCTTCACCAGGGTAGTACACTAAACGAACGTCTTTCCCTTGCACCTTCATGTAGCGATATAGCTCCATTGATTGCGCTGGGTGTACACGGGGATCGTCTTTACCATGCATAATCAATAGCGGTGTTTTTGACTGACCCGCCCAGTAAATTGGGCTACGTTCCAAATACCACTGCCATTTTTCCCATGGGTAAGAGCGTGCATGTACTAAGTACATTTCGTTGGAAATGTCGGTAGTACCGAACTTAGAAAGCTGGTTGGTCACGCCAACGAACATCACACTGGCTGCGAAATGCTCGGTTAATTTAGTGGCGCCCCAGGCTGATGCATAACCACCGTAAGAGCCACCGGTAATACCAACACGGTCGCTATCGACTAAGCCCATTTTTACCAAGTATTGCTTCATATCAACGAGATCGTCGAACTCTTTGCCAGCGTAGTCATTTTGGCCCAGCTTAGAGTATGCAACGCCTTTGCCTGTAGAGCCGCGATAGTTCGGATAAAAGACCGCATACCCGCGCGCCGCGCCCATTTGTCCTGGATCAGAATAACTGGTTACCCAGCCGTTCTTATCGTGACTTTCTGGACCGCCATGCACAGCCATGATCAGAGGGTAACGCTGACCTTCTTGATAATCCAATGGATATACCAAGACGCCGCCAATCTCTACACCATCGCGCGCTTCAAAGCTAAGCGCTTGCTGTTTGGCAAAGCGTTTATCGTTGAGCCATGGGTTTGAGTCGCTTAGGCGCGTTGCCTCATCACCACGGATCATAAATACATCGTTCGGGTGCTTGGCGGTGTTAGCGCGCAGCGCGATAGTTTTATCCGAGTCAGACACGCTCAAACGACTGGCAATAAATTCGCCTTGCTCAATTAGGGTGTCATAGTCCTCATCGCCTACCTCAATTTGCCCAACAAAGGTCTCGGGGCTTACAGCGGCAATAAAGTTAAGGGTGTTTTCGGTGTTGGCCCATTCAATATCGGCAATGTGGCCCATAAAGTCAGGTAACCACTGTTTAATCTCACCACTTTGCGTATCGGCTAGATATAAACGGCCGGTGGCAGGGTCGTGTTTATCTTCGGCGCCTAAGATAGCTACATAACGGCCATCATGAGAAAGTTCGGCATCGCCTAATTTCCCTTCTGTTTTAAACGACAGCGTAACGGCCTTGCTTTGGACATCAAACAAGTGCCACTGCGACTTCATGTATTTATCATCAATCAATGCAGTCGGCTGAGTTTTGACTAATAATTTGCTGCCATCGTCAGCATAGTTCATGTCGCTAACATAGCCATCAATGTTAATTGCTTCAGGGTCGAGCGGTTTGTCAGCTTTGGCCAGATCAATTAAGTGCAGTTGCTTGTTTTTCAGCCCTTGCTCATACACCTCAGCCATAAAGCCTAATTTTTTTAGCTCTTTTTCCGACTTATCTTTGCTTGGCATGGCCAGGATTGCGACTTGCTTGCCTGTTGGGCTAAGTTCGTAGCTGGAGATTGAGCGGCCTTTGAGGGCAAACACTTGCTGCGCTTGACCACCGTCTACCGGAATGTGGTACAAGGCGGTGTGCTTGTCTTCGCCTAGTTTGGCGAGGAAATAGATGTCTTGACCGTCTGCTGACCAGCTAATGCTTTTAATATTTACCTTGCCGGTAATAAAAGGGCGCTCTACGCCTTCGTCATCAACCACATAGAGTTCACTGTAGTTGTAGCCATTTTTATCAACGTACAGCTCGCGTGGTAAAGAGCGCGTAAAGGCAACCTGCTCACCATCTGGACTGATAGCGGTTTGGATCACACTTTTAATTTTCGGAATATCTTCAACGGTAATGGTATCACTGGCCTGGGCCGATAGGCTGGTGCCCATGGCTGTTGCCAGCGCTAACGCTGTTGTCAGTAGTTTCATGTTAGTCCTTCACTTGTTATTAGCTTTGGCTATTGTACAAAAGCAACAAGTGAAAGCCAGTGTTTGCGCTCAAGGTCACACTGGCTGCGATAAAAGGGCCCCATGTTGGAGCCCCTAAGGTTGGGATTGGGTTTACTATCTATGCAATGACTAAAAACATTAGCGAGTACGTTTGCGCACTCTCTTTATTAGCTACCACTAAGACGCGCTAAACAGCTAATAATTCCGTGTTTTACATACTATTACCCAAGTTGACAGAAAGTTACATTTCGCCTTTAAAATGTGTAGCGCAGGCCCGTGTAAAAACGCCGACCATTTTCGTAGATGCCGGTGGGCGCCAAGTGACTACGCTCATACAGGTAGGCGATTTCATTATTGAGATTGATCACATCTAGGTTCAGTTGTAATTGCTCGGTCAGATTGACGCGAACGCTGGCGTCAAGTTGGCCATAGTTGTCCATGAAGGTTTCGCCTACGCCGGTGGCATAGCGGGTCCGGTAGTTGTAAGCCAAGCGAACATCAAACAATGGCTGTTGATAATAGACAGAAAAATTCATCGAATGCTTGGACGTCCCGGGGATGGCATTGAGTGCCCCCGCAGAGTGAGCTTCACGAGAGCCTTGTACATAAGTGTAATTGGCCAGCACCCCAAAGCCATACCAAAACTCATGCTGTAATGCGAGTTCTGCACCGGTTATGGTGCCGCCCGCACCATTGGTGGGCCTATCAATGGTCATCAAAATGCCCTCATGCTCCTCCTGTCGGCGCTCGAACTCAATAAACGAAGCAATGTCTTTCATAAACACGGTGCCAGAGAGCAAACCTATATCATTAAAATACCACTCTAAGGCGGCGTCAAATTGGTTGGCGCGATAAGGGTCAAGTTGTGGATTGCCGCCTTGGCCTTGCGCTTGGGTGACGTTGTAGTTGGTCGAGGGCATAAGGTGATGATACTGCGGACGAGACATCACTCGCGCCGCACCAAGGCGTAGCAGTAAGTTGTCACTTAAGTGGCTACTGAGGTTTAAGCTAGGTAAAAAATCCCAGTAGTGGCGGCGGCTTTGTTGCCATTGCCCGAGTTGTACAGTACTGGCGTTTGCCACTGAATGGGTTCGGCCCGAGTGGGCTGGGCCGGCATAGGCCTCGGCTTGCTGCTCGGTGGCCACCAAGCGCACTCCCAGGTTCCCTTGCCAGGTGTCAGCCCCTACCTGAAGCTGGGTATAACCGGCCAATGAACGCTCGTTAATTTCAAAGCGGCTGGGCCGCTCTTCGTACTGATGAAAGTCAATACTACGATATTGCCTTGCCAGCGCTTGGGTATCGGCATAGGCGTAACGTTTCAAAGTATCGCTGCTGCCAATATGGCGTAAATAGTGCTCAGGGAAGGGCGCTGAAAATTGACTTAGACGCCAGCCTAAATCTCCGGCTAAACCAGTGTAATCGCCGCCAATAGAGCGCCGACGAGTGAAGCTTCGTTGGTGGTCGCGGGCTTTGATACCCAGCTCTATTTTATTAATAACGCTATGATCCACCGCGCGAGTGATGTCAATTTGGGTATACCACTGCTCATCTTCGGCATCCTGAGCGTCATTGCGAATGTCACTGAGTAACCACTGCTGTGCATCGGTGGCCGCTACCTCATATTCAGCGATGATGTTTTGTCGCTGGCGAGTGTCGACACGAAATGCGGTATTTGCCGAAAACTGTGTGGTGTGGTCTTCTCGTGTGCCACCACTGCCTCGACTCATGCCGAGTTGGTACTGGGCTTCCCATAACCCTCGCTGCCAGGTGGCGGTGAGGGTATTGCTGGTGGTGGCGATGGCTGAATCTCTCCATATAGCTTCCATCGCGGTGTTAAACGGTTGCGAGCTGGGGTTATCTGCAGGCACTTGGGTATATGCGCCGTAGGCGAGCACATTATCGATAACATGATAATCACTGAGATGGCCACCGCGAGCATACACATTACTGGGTTGCCAAAGAAAATTCTGATTGGTGTTGTCAGCATCCAAATGCGAGTACAAGGAGGTCAAGGCAAATCGCCAACGCGGATTGGGTACGTACTGCGCGGCAATCATCAAGGTATTTAGCTCCCGCTGTTGCTGAAATACGGCTGAGCCACCGCCCCCGGGTGACCAAAGCTGGATGCTTTGAGCCGGGTTTTGCTCTTCAAGCAAGGGGTATAAGCGTGTGCCTTGCTGGCTGAAATGGCGGTCATCCCAACCCCAAGACTCCAGTCCATCGCGACGCACACTGCGTTGATTATGGGTGTAACTCACGATGACGCCCAAGGTATGAGCGGGATTTTGCCATTCACTATGGAGCGTAAATTGAGGGTCGAAGGCGCGGCTAAGATCGTTATATTGCAGCTGCGCGGCGAGCACGGTCCTTGGCGCATAGTTATCAAGGGGAGAGGGGGTGGTGATATTAATGGCCCCCCCTAAAGAGCCCTCGTCATGCTTAGCTTGTGGGGTTTTTAATACACTCACCGAGTGGACAATTTCGCTTGGTAATAAGGTAAAGTTGAAGCCGCGATTAGGTAAGCTGGAGATCCACCAATCGCTACTTGCTAGATATTGGCCGTTTAAATAAGTACGGTTTTGTTCAGCGGTGGTGCCGCGCACACCGATACGCTCACCTTCTCCTTGCGCTCTAAATAAGGAAATGCCGGTTAATCGTTGCAGGGCCTCGGCGACATTTTTATCAGGAAACTGGCCGATGTCTTCTGCATTGATCACTTCACTGACACCATTGTGGTGCCGTTTTTCACTGAGTGACTTGACAGCGCTGTCACGAAAGCCCCGAATTTCAATGGTTTCTAAGCCTTTAATGCTCACCTTAGTGCGCGAAGGCTGGGTTTGTTGCTCGGCATATGCCAAAAAAGGCACGCTTAAGATGAAATAAAATGTTAATCTAGCGAAAGATAAATAACGACGACTGGGTGTTAGGGCACGCATCTTCAACCTCACCATGCTCAGTAAAATCAAGCTAAGCGACTAATAAAAGCGCAAAGTTGAGGTATCATATCGTGCTTGGCAATCATTAACCACTTTTTAACCTTGCGAACATTTTGAATAACCCGGCTGTGGCAAATCAATCATGTTATATAGGCGATATCCTTGCCGACTTTGCGGCCATGCGCGTGCGTCGCCAGGGTCGTTGGTATCCTTTGGAGGCAAAGCAATGTGCGCTGTTGCGGGTACTTGCCGAGCGTCCGGGCGAGGCCGTGAGTCGCGAGCACATCCTCAATGCGGTATGGGGCGATGTGGTGGTGAGCGATAACTCGTTGAGCCAATTGGTCACCCAGCTGCGCAAAAAGTTAGCCGATGATAAGGGGCAACCTCGATTTATTAGAACCGTCCCGCGCATTGGCTATCAACTTATTGCTGAGGTTACGCCTGTGACTATTCAGCATTCTGCGTTTAATAAGCGGTTGCCTTGGCTCGGGGTAGCAGCACTTGCACTGGCCCTTGTTATCCTGATGTGGGTGTGGCCGAAAGGCTCTTCAGTGCAGCACTTTAGTGAACAATACCGGGCTTCCTCAGCTCCCGGTGGCGAGACCCATTTAACGCTTTCACATCATGGCCGCTATTTAGCCTATTCGCAACGTGCTGAAAACCGCCGGCATTTTGATTTAATGATTTACGACACTCATAGCCATGCCCACCACAGCATTCGCACTTCAGGGTATAGTGAACAGGCGTTGGCCTTTTCCAAAGACGGTCACTGGCTGCTGTATGAGCGCCTTGATGCATTTGGCTGTGACTTACGTCTTTTGCCGACATCGCAGCCCGTTGAGCTTTGGCGTCTAGCAAAAGACATCAGTTTAGGGCACTGTCAGCAACGAGTGGGAGGCAGCCCGGTGTTTTGGCCCAGTGCCGACACGGTATGGCTATTTGAATGGCACCAAGGTGAGATTGCTCTGGTGACGTATCGCTTGCAATTGCAGGCCCGAGCGCACTTAACCCAGCGCCAAGTTATTGCTCAGCTGCCTAGTACAGTGGCGGCGTTAAGCCAGGATAATCAGTTGGCGTATGTGGTCAGCGAACGAAATCAGTTCCAGGTTTGGGTGCGACATATCGATAGCGGCTCACAACAACAGTTGTTTACCTCCACTCACCCCATTCAAAGTCTTACTTGGTCTGAAAATGGACTTTGGGTGGGTGCGCAAAAGCTGCACCTGGTTACCTTAGATGGTGGGAAGCAAAGCTTTGGCGACACCGCTGCGTTAGGTCAGGATTTGAGTGTAAGTCATAGCGAAGCGGGCACGCGAGTGGTGCATAATGAGGGGAGTTTTGGAGTCAACCTTTTTGCCGCCACGTGGCGCTCACCGGGGACGCTTCATTCAGCCCAGTTAAGTTCATCAACACGCCTTGATGTGATCCCCACTTTGTCAGCCAATGGCGAGCAGCTGGCTTACGTATCATATGCCAAAGCAGGCGATCCTAGGAACTTGCCCGTTGAAATTTGGCAAAAGCGCCAGCAGCAAAGCTCACCAAGCTTATTAGCTTCATTCCCTGCTAATACCCGCATTAAATCTATGCGCTACTCCCACGATGGCGATTACTTATTGATACACAGCGTTGATAATAGCTTGTATTTACTGCATGTGTTCTCGCGCACCTTGGTGCAGATAGTGGATCCCCACTATGGCCTGAAGATGGCGCAGTTTAGCGCCAATGATAAGCACATCCAGTATCATATCCGCCATGATGAAAACGCGCCATGGAAGGTATGGAAATATGATTTAGACTCTCGAGTGGCGTCCCCTAGCAGCGCTAAACTAGCGCCACAAAATGAGCCTTTAGCAGTGTGGCAAGCACGTATTAGCGCCTTTATCCCCAGCGATGTGATTGCTGATTCAATGCGCATCTATCGACCGGCGATATTCAAAGGGGGCATTTATTATGTGATTCGCCAAGGGCATCAGCTGAGTTTGTATCGTTACACACACAATCCAAGGCAGAATACGTATATTGGAGAGCTTGGTTTTTATGGTTACGGCGCCGATGTATCGTTGTCTTTGGCGACATCCAGCGATGGCTCGCGTTTAGTGTACAACCAAGTTACTGACTTTGAGTACGATATCGTCATCAATACCCTTTAATCTTGATAGGCAGCCTCAGACCAGCCTCGTGACTGTGCTTGTTGTCGGGCTTGCGACATAAGCTGCTGATAGGGTTGGCCGCGATGCTTATTAAATAGGGCCTGTGCCCACAATAAGTCAGGGTGCGTGTTGTCCTGTTGTTGTGCTTGATTCAGCCAAAAAGTTATGTCTTGCTCAGCGCTTTTTGGCTCCTCAAGTAGCAGCTGCACCAGGTCAATCTGAGCGCGTAAATGACCTTGCTTGGCGCTGCGTTTGAGCCACATTTTGCGCTCGGAGTTGGTGGTGTGTAAGCTCAAGGTCCATTGCGCAGCGCTCAGTTGATTGTGGGCGGCCACACGAAGCCAATTTAGGCCAATCTGGCGAGTGCGTGGATCACTGTTGTTAAGCAATTTTTTTGCTAAGCGGTACTGCGCTTTAGCGTTGTTATTTTGCGCGCTGGCGCGCAATAAGGTGATGTTGGCATCGTTATCTGGCCAGTGCGCTTTAAGTAATTGACTGACATTGTACTGCTCAGAGCTGAGCCAAGTGGCAATGCGGTACTGAATGTCGCTTTGTCCTTGCTCTGCCGCTTCGACAAGCGCACTGATCTCTTCTGCATAAAGGCGTTGTTGGCGAGTGAAACTTTGTCGATAACGCTCACCTTTATGAGTATTGAAGTGATACAGCAAGGAACGCCCGCGACGGGCATTTTGGCTTTCGGGCGGGACATAACGCCAGCGCTTTAGCGCTGCGAGAACGCTTTCTTCAAACACATGGGGTGGGTAGGCATCAATAACCACGGTATTTTTTACCGCGCCACTGGCGTCAATATCGAACTCGGCCCAAACCCAGCCCTCTATGCCTTTTTCAATCGCATGGCTGGGGTAGTTAGGTTGTACTTGATAGGTCGTACTGAGCATAGAGGTATTGCCAAGGTCACTGTTTTCGAACCCCAAGCGGCGATTATGCTCTTTAAAATCGAATTGATGCGTCAACTGCGTGAAGATCTCGCTGTGCTTGGGGTTATGCTCTAGTTGTTGCGCAATGAGGCGGGCATGGTTATCGGCTGCAGATAAGCCATAATCACCGGCTAACACAAAGTAACTAAAAGCTTTATTGAGGTTTTGCTCACGGCCTTGGCCGTGTAAATTCATCACCGCCAAATTATAGAGTGCATCGACATTACCCAGCGTCGCTAGGGTTTTAAATTGCTGATACGCCTCAGTGTATTGTTGCGCTTGGTAGGCTTTGGTGGCACTAGCAAGATCGCCACGTACCGGCAGCGCATAACTGAGCGATACCAACAATATAACAAAGGTCGTTGAGGCGAGGTTAGTACGGCGCAATATAAGTAAAGCCTATTAATATCAGCAACAAAGCGCTTCTTCTGGCGATTTAAAACGACTCAATTGTACAAACTAAGTGAAAAAAAAGCTAACAGCATATAATCCTTGGCACCTTGCCAAAGGGCTATTAGCTTCCCCACTAGGGGATAAAGGCCCGTTGCCTGTGGTCGTGGAGACGGCCTCCTTGGCGGGCCTGTGCTAGCCGCGCATGGCTGCTAACACCCTCAATACCAACGATAAGTGGCAGAGTTGATATTGAGGGGAAGGGGCTAAAAGTTAAAGCGTACGCCGGCAGTAAATCGTCTGCCATCGGCATAGACCGAGGTCAGGGCTTGTTTTACATCCTCCTCCTGATAGCTGAACGTATGCTCATCGGTGAGGTTAATGGCTTCTAACACCACCGCGACGTTATCATTAATGTTGTAGGTCAGATTGGCATCAATTTGACCATAATCATCGATGTACCCGGGCCAATCTCGGCCGGTGTCGTAACCGGTGCGATAGTTATATGAAATACGGCCGCTAAAGCGTGCACTCTCGTAGTATGCACTGAGGTTGATGGTGTGTTTTGAGTTACCAGGAATGGTGACATCCTCACCCTCATCATTTTTCGCCTCACCGTCGACATAGGTGTAGTTGGCACCGATGCCAAAACCTTGATATAACTCTTGCTGGTAGCCAAGTTCTAAGCCTTGAATGCGCCCAGCACGACCATTAACGGGGCGGCTAATTAATATCTCAACTCCTTCATGTACCTCTAAGTTGGGTGTGCTATCAATAAAGGATTGAATGTCTTTATAAAAGAACACGCCAGATAGTAGCCCTGCTTCATTGAAGTACCACTCTAAGCCAGTATCAAACTGATCAGCGCGATAAGGGTCGAGAGCAGGATTCCCTCCGGTTCCGGTCTGGGTTTCCTTGTTATAGGAGGTGGCCGAGCTCAAGTCTGCGTAATCCGGGCGCGACATCACTCGCGCTGCACTAAAGCGCATCAACAAGTCGTCATTCAGGTCGATAGCCAAGTTTATACTTGGGAGAATGTCGAAATAGTCTTTATCTTGTTGTGTCCACACCTGTGCGCCTTCGGCACCTGCGTAGGCGCCCGAGTCTTGCTGTGTTTGTACTAAGCGTACTCCCAAGTTGCCGCGCATACCTTCGACATCAATCGTGGCTTTGACATAGCCTGCGGTTATTTTCTCGTTTATCTCAAAAGTACTGGCTTTTAGGACACGGTATTGCCAGCCTAGGGCATCGCCTTCGCGACGGACTTTGTCAGAGTCAGTAATGGCATAATTAGTGAGCGTGCCGTGACTGCCTAAACCGTCAAGATAGTCACTGGGCATGGTGTTGGCATAGTCGTCAAGGTTCCAACCCAGATCGGTACGCGCATCGGTGGTGTGTTTAGTATTAAAGCGCGTATGGTCGCGATACTTTACACCTAGTTTAATAGCGCTAAATACCGCTACATCAATAGGGCGTTCAAAATCGAATTGAATGTAGCTTTCGTCATCTTTGGCATCGTTGCTGTCATAACGTAAAAAACCTAAGTCCCAATTACGGCCATCCGCTGGGTCGGCACCATATTGAGTGCGTACATCCTCAACCTGACTGGTATCGAAACTATGTTGATAGTTACCCTCCCAGCCGACACTACGATCGGCTTGGCTACCGCCGCTGCCTTCGGTATAGCCAAGGTGTACACTGCTTTTCCAAAGTACACCTTGGTGCACCACTTTTAAATCATAAGAAAGGGTATCTATTTGCGAGTTACGCACCTTAGTTTCATCCAAGATATTATTGCCATCAGGAGATAGCCCTAAGGTTCCGGCGACTAGCATATCGCCAACGACGGGGTGGTCGATGACCTCAGCATCAAGGTAGTTAGAGCCACCGTATCCGGGTAACCAAAGGAAATTTTGGTTGGTGTTGTCGGCATCTAAGGTAAAATCTAAAGCGTTGAAACTGATGTCGAGCTCATCGGTGGGGCGATATTGCAATGCCAGTGTGTAACCCGTGCGCACCCGTTCCTGGGTGAACATCGCTGAGCCGCCGCCTCCTGGGCTGTAAACATTGCTATAGGTATCGCCCGCTGCGGTGGTAATGTTTCTGTCTATCCAACTCCAAGCTTCGATACCATCGCGTCGAAGGTTGCGCTCTTGGCGAATTAACGACAATAGCGCACCGAAATTCTCTTGCTCATTTTTATAGTTGTACATTACCGATAGCTGCGGATCGGTCTCACCGGATACCTCGCTGTATTGCGCTAATGCCGAGCCGGCAATCTTGTGAGCGGGCAAGTCCAATGGTTTACGTGTTTTCACGATCACGGTGCCGCCAATAGAGCCTTCATCTAGGTCGGCTTCTGGCGATTTATACACTTCCAGCCCAGAAACAATCTCTGAGGGCAGCATGGTGTAATTAAAGCCGCGACTGGGTGCTGAGTTGGTCCACCAATCGGCGGAGCCCACCGCTTGGCCGTTGAGCAACGTCCGGTTTTGGCTTTCTGGTGTACCGCGAATACTGACACGCTCGCCCTCACCGTAACTGCGAGTGATGGATACGCCTGTAATACGCTGCAGCGACTCGGCAACATTTTGGTCCGGAAATTTGCCAATATCTTCTGCGGTAACGGCATCGACGACCGCATTGGCATAGCGTTTGGTATTCATCGAACGCACTACGCTGGAGCGAATACCACGCACTTGAATAACTTCCATATCGCTGCTGGTGGCCTGCGGCTGTTGCGCTTGCACCGGTGTGCTAAACGACCCCGCAATGCAAGCAAGGCCTATGGCCCAAGCGACCGGTGTGAGTTGATGACTCATAAACTTTCCCCTTGGTGTTGTTGTGCTCCCTTGTGCTCGGCCTGTGGCGGCACACTGCCCGAAGGAGCGCATTTAGTTATTATTTGACTGCTACAAACACGACAAATGACAGCGTTATCATTTATCTGTCATCAACCTAGGTCGAGTACGCATTTTGAGTCTTGAATCACTATGAAAAGTTATGAATTACCGGGTTTTATTTTTTATCTCTATGATTATTAGTTATTTTTAGTTGAAGCTTATTTTGGGGTTGGGTAAATAAATTAAGTTTACTTATTCGTGGTTTGAGCGTCTTTTTATGTCTAGCTGCGAACAAAGGCTGAATTTTTACACTAAGGTAGATAATTCGGCTGTTATTGGTGATACTAGAGTGAGTACCCAGCGGGGATACTCCGCTATTTTTTCGCTTAATGCTGCTAAGGATTTGCGTGAGCACACTGGCTCGACTACATCAGATCACCTCAGATCAACAGCTCAGCTTCTTTGAGAAAGTGCATCGTTTAATGCGCTTTGGCCTTGATGAATTTGCACTGGATATCGCCATTGTCAGCCGCATTGATGGTAAAGACTACATTGTTGAGCATGTTATTACCCCTGATGATTCATTAGCTGTAGGAACACATTTTAACCTCGGTGAAACCTACTGCACGCATACACTGCATGCCAAGTCCGCCTTGGCATTCGAGTATGCAGGGAACAGCGATATTGCGACTCACCCTTGCTACATTAACTTTCAGCTGGAAAGTTACATTGGTGCACCTATTGAGGTGGCGGGTCGAGTCTATGGCACCATCAACTTTTCCTCGCCAAATATTCACCCACAAGCGTTCACTCGTGAGCAGCTCGATTACGTGACCTTACTCGGGCAGTGGATAGGCATTGAGATAGCCAGGTACCAAGACATCCAAGCACTTAGACTGCAACATCAGTCTCTTAAAGCCATGAGTGAGCTGGCGCTAATCGGTGCCTGGGAGGTCGACTTAGTGCGCGATAGTTTGTATTGGTCAAAACAAACCAAAGCCATTCATGGTGTCGCAGATGATTTTCAACCGACCTTAAGTGAAGCGCTATCATTCTACGTGCCAACTGAGCGGGACAAGATTGAACAGCACATCAATCATGCCATTGCTGAGCACCAACCCTGGAGCTGTGAAGTTGCGTTGACTGCCCGAGATGGCCAACAAAAATGGGTGGCGATAAAGGGCAAACCAGAGTGTGAACAGGGTCAATGCGTGCGTATAAATGGTGCAATTCAAGATATCACAGATATTGTCAACACACGCCAGGCCCTCGCGCAGCAACGTGAGCAAGCTGAGCACCTATTAAGTACCCGCAGTGCCTTTTTAGCAAAAATCAGTCATGAATTGCGAACCCCCATCAATGGCATTAACGGCATGTTGCTAGCGATGCAAGGAGAGGAAGATTTACAGGTAATCTCACAGCGTGTTGAGCTTGCGCTCAGTGGTGCTGATACCTTAGTGCGCTTGGTCAATGATGTACTTGATTATTCGAAGATAGATGCAGGGCAGATGCACTTAGAGCATCAAGACCTGAATGTCGGGCTATTACTTAACGATGTGATCTCTGTCTATCAACCTTTGTGCGCGCAAAAAGGCATTACCCTGAATCATCAATTCGATGTCAGTAACGAGGCTTGGGTAAAAGCCGATGGCATGAGAATCAAACAAATCCTCACCAACTTGCTGAGTAATGCCCTTAAATTTACCCATCAAGGCAGTATTACCTTAAGTGCCCAACTTGCTGAAAGTAAGACAGGTTACACCTTGCAGGCCCAGGTTGTAGATACCGGTGTGGGCATGAATGAACAAGTACAAAAGGCATTGTTTACGCCTTTCACCCAAGGTGGTTCGCATATAGCCCGTGAATTTGGCGGCACGGGTCTGGGTTTGTCGATTGTCTATGAGCTGTGCCGGTTAATGGATGGCCATGTTGAGGTTGAAAGTGAGCCCGACCAGGGCAGTCAGTTCGCCTTTACCGTCAACCTAGCAAAGGGCGAACCGATTGCCACGCAGCTGCGAAGCTTGCCTGATACCCAGGGGATCAACCCTGATTTACGCATCTTAGTGGTTGATGATAATCAGATGAACCGCGTAGTGATGAAAGCGCTGTTAGGTAAACTGGGATTGGATGCCGATTTTGCCGAGCATGGCGAGCAAGCGGTGGAGTTGGTGGGTAACACGCGGGACGGTTATGACGTGGTCTTTATGGACTGTGTGATGCCGGTGCTAGATGGCTTTGGCGCGACGGCACAAATACGCGGCAACGCAGATATAAAGCAGCCCCATATTATCGCGCTCACAGCCAATATTTCTGAGCTCGATAAAAAGCGTTGCTTGGAGGCGGGAATGGACAGCTTTATCGGTAAACCCGTTGGCTTTACGCAAATTACCGATGCATTACACGGGCGTTAACGGCCCTGATACAAGCTATCTAAGCCGGGAATATTACGCTCCCAACGTGGCACCCCTTCACCAATGTAATGGCGCACAGCATCAAGGAAAAGCCGTGTTCGCACCGGTAAATCACGGTGTGGGTACAAGGCGTACATGGCACTGTAATCGGGTAGAGTAATATGGGGCAGCAACGGCACTAATTTACCGCTCTTAATCTCGTCGTTAATTAAAAAAGCAGGCGCTAACACGTAGGCCGTATGCGAGAGCACTTTATCCAGCAATACCTCGCCATCATTGGCGCTGTAGACCGCATTGATCCCTTGTTCACACTGCTCACCCTGATCATTGATGTAGCTAATAGTATCGACGCGCTTGTGCGCACTATGATAAGTGGCCGCAGGCAGTTTACCCAACTCCTCCATACTTTGCGGCTCGCCATAGGCATTGACAAACTGCGGAGTAGCCAGCAGTAGCACGCGGTTACGAGCCAGCTTTCGTGCAATCAAAGATGAATCGCGGGGCTCACCTACGCGAAAGGCCAAGTCAAAGCCTTCAGAAACCATATCCACTAAGCGATCGTCCAAACGCATATCAATGCTCACCTGCGGAAAGCGCTTTTGAAAATCATTGATCACCGGCTGTATGTAGCGTCGGCCCAAAATAGTGGAGGTGGTGATACGCAACAAACCGCGTGGCTCTTGGTGGTAGTTTTCCGCCAGTTGCACGGTGTCATTGAGCAGCAAGCGCAGTTCTTTGGCTTTTTTCACCATTTCTGCACCCGCTGCCGTGAGCGAAAATGAACGAGTGGTTCTATTGAGCAATCGCACACCGAGCTCATCTTCGAGCTTACTAATTTGCTTTGAGATCACCGAGCGATCGATATTGCGCATCTCTGCGGCTTTAGAAAAAGAGCCTTGCTCAACCACTTCGAGCAGCATAATTAAACGGCTTGTGGTATCCATAGTGCGGCCTGCATGACAGTGCGATGATTTATTGGTGCCATTCTGGCATTAATGTTTTTATAAAACCACTATTTTTATCATCAATCGCTTTCCTTAGGATCGACAGTACTTTCGAACAAGGAGATAAACTATGCGATTGGCGCAAACAACAGCGGTACTATTAAGTACTGCATTGATACTAGCCGGCTGCTCGGAGCAAGCCAGCCAGCAAGCAACCCCTCAGGGGCCAATGATGACCATCGATGTGGCCAGCGTGCAAATGCAACCCGCGCAGCGTTGGCACAGTTTCACTACGCGGTTGGAGGCGCCGAGCAAAGTGGCGCTGAAAAGCCGGGTATCTGGGCAAATTACGCAAACCTTTTTTAGTGAGGGTGAGCAGGTACAGAAAGGTCAGCCGTTATTTCAAATTGACCCACGTCCTTTTGCCGCCCAAGTGGACCGTTTAAAAGCGCAGTTGATCAGCAACTCAGCTGCATTGGCACAGGCCGAGCGTGAGGCGCAGCGGGCGCAGCGTCTACTGGCGAAAAATGCCATGTCCACGGAACAAGCAGGGCAACGCGATGCTATTTTAAAGCAGCGCCAAGCCGAGCGCAGTGCCCTTAAAGCTGAGCTGCAAGCCGCCGAACTCGATTTAGAGTTTGCGACCATACGCTCGCCGATTAATGGCGTTATCTCCCGCGCCGAAATCACAGCCGGCAACCACATCACCGCAGGCCAAGATGTGTTAACGCGTATTGTCTCTAACGACCGTGTTTACGCTTACTTTAATGTTGACGAGCGCACCTGGTATCAAGATTTTGCCGGTATTAATGCGCAATCTCAGGCGCGCGTTATTCTACAAAACTTGCGTAAAAGCGCAGAGGGCGAGGCTATCACCGGGCGCATTGATTTTATCGACAATGAAATTAATGCCAGAACCGGGACCTTGCGCATCCGTGCGGTGTTTGACGCTGTCGCTCATCAGTTAAAGCCCGGTGCTTTTGCGCGCATTAATTTAGCGGCACAAGGGGCCAGCCCAACAGCCATTGTTCCGGAGCGTGCCATTGGCACCGATTTGAAAAACCGTTTTGTGTTGACCGTTGATGGCGATAACACCTTGCAATACCGCCGAGTGCAGCTCGGTGAGCGGTATGGTGAGTTTCGCGCTATTCAATCAGGACTTGAGCCGGGTGAATTGGTGGTTGCCAATGGTCCTGCGCGTGTCGGCCCTGGTATGACGGTGTCGGTGAACGAAATCCCGCTTAACTTTAGCGACACGCGCTTTGTTATGGCACCGGCGCAGGGCGCTGATAATGCATTAAGCGCAGCGCGTTAGGGGAGCGTATGAATTTTTCACACTTTTTTATAAACCGGCCGATTTTTGCGGCCATGTTGTCTTTGGTGTTTGTGATCACCGGGGCTATTTCATTATTCCAGTTACCGGTCAGTGAATACCCTGAGGTAGTGCCGCCTACGGTGGTGGTCAATGCCACTTACCCCGGCGCTAACCCTAAGGTGATCGCTGAAACTGTTGCCACGCCGTTAGAGCAGGAAATCAATGGCCTTGAGAACATGTTGTACATGTCTTCTCAAGCCACCAGTGATGGCCGCCTCACCCTGACGGTGACCTTTGCCTTGGGAACAGACCTGGATCGCGCTCAGGTGCAGGTCCAAAACCGAGTGAATAGCGCTTTACCGCGATTGCCGCAAGAAGTGCAGCGCTTAGGCGTGGTGGCGCAAAAGTCCTCGCCGAATTTGGCTATGGTGGTTCACCTCTATTCTCCTGAAAAGACCCACGATACCTCGTATATGTCGAACTATGCCGATTTGTATATCAAGGATGAGTTGGCACGCCTGAGCAGTGTTGGCGATGTGCAGATGTTTGGCGGCGGTAAATACGCTATGCGCGTGTGGCTCAACCCCAGTGCGCTGGCCGAGCGTCAGCTAACGGCAATGGATGTGGTTGCGGCGCTGCGTGAGCAAAACCAGCAAGTCGCAGCGGGTAGCCTAGGCGCGCAGCCTTCACCAACGAGCAGTCAGTTTCAAGTGTTGCTAAACGTCAAAGGGCGGTTATCCAGCATTGACGAGTTTGAGCAGGTGGTGGTGCGTGTTGATGACAACGGCGCAATTACCCGCTTAGCCGATGTCGCTCGTATCGAGTTAGGGCAAGACAATTACGCCCTGCGGGCGATGCTAGACGGGCAACCGGCGTTAGCCATTCCGATTTTCCAACGTCCGGGCTCGAACGCCATTGAACTTTCCGATAATGTTCGTGCAACCATGGCGCGCCTGTCACAAGACTTTCCTGCTGGCGTAGAATACGATATTGCCTACGACCCTACCGTGTTTGTGCGCGGCTCGATTGATGCGGTGATCAAAACCTTGCTTGAGGCGATTCTACTGGTTGTGGTGGTGGTGATCTTATTCCTGCAAACTTGGCGTGCATCCATTATTCCGCTTATTGCGGTGCCGGTCTCCCTCATTGGTACTTTCGCGGTGATGCAGTGGCTCGGCGTATCGATTAACACCTTGTCGTTATTTGGGCTGGTACTGGCCATCGGCATTGTTGTTGATGATGCCATTGTGGTGGTCGAAAATGTCGAGCGTAATATTGAGAATGGTCATAGCCCATTGGCGGCCACGCGCATTGCCATGACCGAGGTCACCGGGCCCATTATCGCCATTGCCTTGGTGTTATGTGCGGTGTTTATTCCCACGGCGTTTATCACCGGGCTATCGGGTCAGTTTTATAAGCAGTTCGCGTTAACCATTACTATCTCCACGCTTATCTCGGCGTTTAATTCCTTAACCTTATCGCCAGCGTTGTCTGCTTTATTGCTTAAGCCCCATGATGCCAAGCCTGACAAGCTAACACAGCTGTTGGAGCGGTTATTTGGAACTTGGCTATTTAAACCTTTTAATCGACTCTTTGACAAAGGCGCCAACGGTTATGAGCGACTGGTTAAAAAGCTATTGCGCATGAGTGTGGTCGTCGGTGCCGTGTACGTGGTATTAGTGGGCTCCACCGTGGGGTTATTTCAGCAAGTCCCGGGTGGGTTTATTCCGGCGCAAGATAAGCAATATTTGGTTGCGGTGGCGCAATTGCCCGACGCGGCCAGTTTAGAGCGTACCCACAAAGTGGTGCAGCAAATGGAGAAAATTGCGCTGCAAGTTCCCGGTGTGGCTAATACCGTGTCTTTCCCTGGGTTATCGGTGAACGGGTTTACCAATAGCACCAACAGCGGCATTGTGTTCACGCCCCTTGATGACTTTGATAAGCGCAGCGATCCGAGTATGTCGGCGCACGCTATCGCAGCCCAGCTTAACCAGCGTTTTGCGGCTATTGATGAAGCCTATGTTGCAGTGTTTCCACCGCCGCCCATTCAAGGCCTTGGCACCACAGGTGGCTTTAAGTTGCAGCTTGAAGACAGAGCAAATAAAGGCTTTGAGGCGCTCTTTTTAGCGCTGCAAAAAGTCATCGCTGAGGCGCGTCAGCAACCGGAGTTAACGGGTTTATACTCCAGCTTCCGCATTCAAGTGCCGCAAATGAACATTGATATCGACCGCGAGCAAGCACTGCTGCAAGGGATCCCGCTCAATGAGGTGTTTGATGCGCTGCAAGTGTATTTGGGCTCACTGTATGTGAATGACTTTAATGTCTTTGGTCGCACCTATCAGGTGACAGCACAAGCCGATGCTGATTATCGCCAGCAACGCGAGCAAATCGCCCAGCTTAAAGTGCGTAATCGCAGTGGCGACATGGTGCCTCTAGGCTCGGTATTAAAGGTCACGCCTACCACCGGCCCTGATCGTGTCATGCACTACAACGGCTACCCCAGTGCCGAGCTAAACGGCAGTCCGGCACCGGGTTACAGCTCAGATCAAGCGAAGTTGGCCATTGAGCAAGTGCTCAGCGACACCTTGCCTAACGGCATCGCCTATGAGTGGACCGAAGTCACCTATCAGCAAATTCTTGCCGGTAATACCATGGTCTACGTATTCCCCTTAGTGGTGCTGTTGGTATTTATGGTGTTGGCGGCGCAGTATGAAAGTTTACGCTTGCCGTTGGCGATTATTATGATTGTACCGATGACGATTTTCTCGGCATTACTGGGAGTGTGGCTACTTGGTGGCGACAATAATATCTTCACGCAAATCGCCTTAATTGTCTTGGTGGCGCTGGCCTCTAAGAATGCCATTTTGATGGTGGAGTTTGCCCGCGATAGCCACAAACAAGGGCGCAGTCATTGGCAGGCCATTATTGAAGCATGTCGCTTGCGCTTACGCCCGATTCTTATGACCTCCATCGCCTTTACCGCAGGGGTTGTGCCTTTGGTGCTGGCCTCTGGGGCCGGTGCAGAAATGCGCCATGCCATGGGTAATGCGGTGTTCTTTGGCATGATTGGCGTGACGGTATTTGGGTTACTATTTACGCCGGTATTTTACTATGTGGTGACCTTAGGGCAAAAAGGAGCGCATCATGAACACAACTAAAATGAGTGTCATTGCTCTGAGTATCGCAGCCTTAGCAGGCTGCGCTGCTCCCGGCGAGCGTATTATTGCTCAGGCGCAACAGGCAGACAAAAAAACGCAGCAACGCCTTGAGCGCAATCAGGTACTGATGGCGCAGCGCAGTGCGGATGAAATCGGTTGGTGGCAGCAACTGCACAGTGATGAGCTAAACCAGCTGGTGGATAGCGTGTTGGTGCGCAATCAAGACTTACAAGCCGCCAGCGCACGTATTAAGGCGGCATTGGCCAATTTGGATGTCAGTGAGTTTACCTACTGGCCCAATGGTGGCCTGAATGCTCAAGCACAGCGTGGTAAGAACGTTCAAACTACATATAGTGGCGTGCAGGAACAGGCCAGTGCGCGTGGTGTGCTCAATTGGCAGCTGGATTTATCAGGGCGTCTGCGCGCGCTTGCCGATGCTGCCAGTGCCCGCACCCATGCCCAACTTGCGGCACATCAACAGCTCAGTAAAGAGCTGGTGGTTACCACGGTGCGCAGCTATATGCGTTGGCAAGGGTTTGCCCAACAACAGCAGCTGACCAAGCGGCAACTTGAGGCGTTATCGCAAAGTATGGATATACTGGCAGTACAAGTCGAAGAGGGCGTAGCGACCGAGTTTGAACTCAATCGCACCCGCTCACAGTACTTCCAGCTAAAACAACGCCTGCCACAGCTACAAGCCTTGATGCTGGCCGAGCGTGCCACTTTAGCTATGATTCTCGATAGCAGCGCGCAGCAGTTGCAGCTGACGGCGCTAAGCGAGGCGCAATATCAACAGTGGGCGCTCAACCTCGCCTTGTTAGACCCACAGCAAGCGCTTATGCAACGTCCCGATGTACGTCGCAGTGTTGCCCAATTAACCGAACAGGCGGCGTTGAGCACCAGCGCTCAACGTGCGTTGTACCCCGATGTAAGCCTTAGTGCGTTTGCCGGTGTGTTGGGCGTAGGTGGCAGTCATTTTCAACAGACTCAGGGGCAGTGGCAGGTTAATCCGCAAGTGCAATGGTCGCTGTTTAGCTACCCTGAGTTATTGGCACAACTGCAGCAACAAAAAGCCTTATCGCAGGCGCAGTATCACAGCTATCGGCAAACCTTGAGTAATGTCATAGCCGGTGCGGAACTTTCGCTGCAAACCGTTTTCCAACAACAGCAAACATTGAACTTGGCGCAATCGCGCTTACAAGCGTCGCAACAGGCTTATGAACAAGCGCGTGCTGCATACGAGGAAGGGCAGTTGCCATACCTTGAGTTGTTGGACGCCCGTCAAGATGTTTTAATAGCACAGCAGGATACCCTGATCACGCGTGACACTTGGCTCAATGCCCAGGTTGGCGTATATTCCGAGCTCAGTGGACGTTGGAGTCGCGCACTGCACAAGGTGCCCGTCATCTAGGGGTTCTGCGCATGAACAGTATTTAAGAGGTGAGTCAGAGTTATGGCAGAGTCAGCACAGCAAATGACAACGATGGTGATCAATGAACCGTCGCCGCAATTTGCCCTTTGCATGAACAAGCAGAGCGTCCCCGTCGCTGATGACAATGAGTTGTTAGTGGCGATTGAATATGTGGCGTTAAACCACATCGACGCCAAGCTGGCAGCAGAAGGCTTTTGCCATTGGCAATATCCTCATGTGCTGGGCCTAGATGCGGTGGGAACGGTACTGAACGCGCCCGCAGGCGTGTTTCCCGCCAAGGGCGCACGGGTGATGTTTAACGCCAGCCTCGGCTCGCAAGGCATGCTCAAACAGTATGCTACCGTTCCTAACTATGCGGTATCGGAAGTCCCCGCTGAGGTGCCGAGTGAGGTTGCGGCCACCTTGCCCAATGCCGGTATGACGGCCTTAGCAGCGCTCGACAAGCTGCAGCTTGAAGAAGGAGACAGTCTGCTGATTGACTCTGGCTGCGGGGCGGTGGCGCATTTTGCTATTCAGTATGCCAAGCTGCGCGGAGCTATGGTGTTCGTTTACAGTGAAGCAGGGGAGCATGAGCGGCTTAAGGCCTTGGGGGCCGATGTGGTATTTGATGCCAATTGCGAAGGGCTGGAGTGCAACATTAAGCATGAGCTGGGTCCGGGCGGCTTTGATGCCATCCTTAACACCTGTGGTGGTGATTCATTCTTATGTGACTTAGAGCATTTGCGCTTTTGTGGCCGCATCGCCTGTTTGAATGGCTTTCCTAGTATTCCCCAAGAACTATTATTCCGCCGCGCACCGAACATTTCTGTGGTGTCCCTCGGTGGTGCTTGGTTGGCGAACAGCTTATGCGCACAGCAAAAGCTTAGCTTTATGGGGCAACAGTTGATTGGAGACGTGCAATCGGGAGCGATTATTGCGCCGGATCTGGAAGTGATCCCGTTTACCGAAGCGGCAGTGCGAGATGCGCTGACGACCTTGTACAATCACAGTGCGCGATCGCGCCCGGTGGTCAAAATTCAGCCTTAATGCGGGTGTAGCAAATTGTTTTATAAAAGGGCGCTTAGCGCCCTTTTTGCTGTTAGAAGAAATGAGTGTAAGAAAAAGAGATAAAATCTAGGCCAGGATTCGGGCTTTTAAACCCTGCATTAGAATAATGCATATAGCGCACACCAATATCGGCATTTTCCATTTTATAAACCACCCCAACTCTGTCTTCGAATTGGTAGTGGGTGCTTACGTTTTTGCCAGCAAACTGGGTGTCGTCAAGTAGTGATACACCAATACCAAACTCCAGCACCAAGGGTCGTCCTTTGAATGTGGTCATCGGGTATTGAAACACCGGTGATAGTGCCACTACCACATTTTGATCGTGTTGATTGTCCTTGCCGTAACGCCAAAAATTGATGCTGCTCTCGAAGTACACATCAAACTGGGAGAATTGCTCGGGTAAATAGTCGTTGACGTAGTACTGATAGGCTAATTTTATGCCTTTAACATCACCTTCACCTTGAATGTAGTGACTGGCAACACCATGGCGAGGCTCTGCCTTAGCCGGCGTGATAACGAGCGAACTTAGCGCTAAGGTTAATGGGATGATTACTGCTTTCATACGTCTGTGTTTAGCTGCTAAAAAGTAGCGGTAATATCTATATCCACCCCTTTCGTTTCAATGCGCACCCGTGCACAACAACGGTGCCTTTATGGCACAAAAACCTTAATTATCTGATTTTACTGGTGTTATTGATATGTGCATTTTTGGAACCAATGCTGTGCATTATTGTTTCTTACTTTGCGAAGGCCGCTGCGCTAGAATTTCACCATTCACAGCTCATTGGAATGCACTATGAAAGCATATCGTTATTTTTTATTACTCTTTTTTGCTGTTGCGTTTGGCTCAGCTCATGCTGCGCAAACCAATACGCCGTTTTCTCTGCTCAAGCAAGTGGGCGATAAACTTTTTGTCGATATCGCCGCAGTCGATGCTCAAGGTGATGACAAAAAAGCCAAACTTAAAGAAGTCGTGAAAACACGGTTAATACCGCACATTGATACCAAGTTTGTGTCGTTTAAGTTATTGGGTAAACACGTGCGCGAGATTAATAAGGGGCAGGCGCTGGCGTTTATCGATGCGGTGGAGTCCTACTTAACGGTGACGTATGCCGATGCATTGATGAGTTATAAAGGCCAAGAAGTGCGTTTTATTAAACCTAACGGCCACGGTGACAATGGCTATGCCTCGGTAAAAACCGAAATTGTTGAGCCCGGTAAGCCAACCATAGATATTGTGTTTAAGCTGCGCCGCGATAAATCTGGCACCTGGCGTGTGTACGACCTCGTGGCTGAGGGCATCTCATTACTCAACGCGAAGCAAAAAGAGATTATTGCACGTATTAGCGAAGTGGGTATTGACCAGGTCAACCAAGAGCTCTCAGCGAAAAGTTAATCCCTTCCCTTTTGGGGTGAGCGAGTAGCCTTTTACCCATGAGGCTCCCGATAAGGCGCTCACCCGCTTTTTATTATTAATGTAGTATTCCTTTACTACCCTTAGCGACTCAGCTTTGTTTACACTGGTCTAAGTAAGTTAAACACGTGACTCTTAGCATTGAGGCGAGGTTGGTTATGCTGCCATGACGCTCAATCACCTCCTGATACAAGGTGGAAATAAATTCCGCTAAGGGCAGCTGCTCTTGGGCAGCAATGCGCTCCAAGGTATGCCAAATTTCATTTTCTAAAGCGAGGCTGGTAACCACACCTTGAATACGAATAGAGCGCTTTTTAACACTGTAGCGCTCAGGGGAAGTTGATGCATAGAGTTCACACATAGATTTCTCTGGGGTAAATAATGGCCAAAATGATTCATTCCATGATCCGCGTGAAAGACGCGCAACGTTCGATTCGATTTTACCACGATGTATTCGCATTGCAGGTGAGAAGAAGGGTCGATTTTGCTGATTTTTCACTTATCTATTTAGCGAATGAACACAGCAGCTTTGAACTAGAGCTGACTTGGAACTATCACAGTGATAGCGATTATGACCTAGGTAACGGTTATGGTCACCTCGCTTTTGCCGAGGAGCATCTTGAATCGCTGCACGGCAAAGCCATCGCCGCAGGCTATCAACCCAAAGAAATTAAGTCCTTTTATAATGGTGATGACTTAGTTGCTAAGTTTTTCTTTATCAAAGACCCCGACGGCTACGATATTGAAGTGATCGAACGCTCAGAGGTGTATAGGTAGGAACGAGCCAAGCACAGACTTGGCTATAGAAGATATGGCAAATATAAGCAGTGAGTGGATAAATCTACTCACCTCTGCCAACTTTCACCACAATAACACTATTTCCTTTTGCAGAATCGAAATAAATTGGATAGTTTTTTCAACCTCCCACTTTCAGCTTTTGCAATATCCATTGCTGTTTGTATGGGCTCACCATCATTGATATACAAATAACCTTTGCAAGAAGTCTCTCTGTAATTCACCTCTTTAATGTATAGCCTCGAAAGATCTAGATGCGCGTAGTGAGTTGTTAAAGATTTTATAATAGAACTCAAACGACCACTCCTCATCTATAGATAGATCACATGTTTACTTCTGTTTACATATGAACTTGTGCTTAACTGTATTTGTTCTCTAGTTGCTGTAGACTGTCCGCTTTTTTATAAATATGACTCTATAAACTTAGGGAAGAGAAATGAAACTAGCTGGGTTTTTCAAGCTTTCCTTGTTGTTCATGACTTTATTGTCGGTATTGCAGCAAGTCGAAGCCGCTTCTATGTACGCGCGAAAATTTTCTTGGTCACCGTCTACAGCTACTGTAGGTCAGCCAACTACCTTCTATTGGGACGTTGCAAATGCCGAGTACTGCCAAGCGCATCCCTCTAGTTCAAACAACACCAGAAGAAGGTCCTCATCAGGTAAATCTGGACCTCATATTTATAACTCGGTGGGAACGCACCGAACTTATTGGTTTTGCGAAGATGCTGATGGAAACAGAAAGAATTTTTCTGCATACCGACGAGTCGTGGAACCCGTTCCAGCTAGAGCAAACCGCCCTTCTGCTTCCTCTGAGTGGCCAGTCAATAAAAATATAACAATATCTTGGCGAGCCACTTCAGGAGCAAGCAAATACCAATTGTATGAGGGAACTAAGCGTATTTACTCTGGTTCCAGTCGTTCTGTCTCGATTTCCTACAATACTTTCGGGACTCGTAGTTTCTCTGTTAGGGCATGTAACTCTGGTGGTTGTGGGCAAAAATCTAGCACTCGAGGAATCAAGTTCTATACGGCCCCAGGACCTGTCACTAACTTGTCTGTATCCTCAGGGACTTCCATCGTTGGTAGCAATGTAAATTTATCTTGGGGCGGAGCAGGCGGTCAAGTTAATGGAGTGACTTATAAAGTAAAAGTTAATGACAAGCTAGTCGGTAGCACAGGCAGCAGGAGCTTTAGTGCGAAGGTAGATAAAATTGGTGATAACACCTTATCGGTTACTGCCTGTAACCCCAATAACGTGGGATGTGGAAGAAACACCGTCATTTCGATTCGGGGGGTCACACCTCCTAAACCCTCACGGGCACCCGTAATTGTTGGTGGAAATTACAAGCCGCTTAGTGGTGCTATCACAGCTGAAACCAGCTCTGTTGCAGGCGCCACATCCTATAAATTGAGAGTACGCTATGGCAATACAACAAAAGTCCAAAGATCTTACTCTGGCAACTCCGTTTCATTTTCTAGTGATCAAACCGGCTACCATAAAGTTTCATATTCAGCCTGCGCAATTAATTATTGCAGTAGTTTCGGACCAGAAGTTCAAATTCAAGTGTACGGAACACCGCGTCATGTTAAGAATCTTGATATCTCTTCATCAAAAACAGCTAAGGGAAGTAAGGCTACATTAAATTGGAACTTTAATGGCGTCCGTGTTGGGGGGTTTTATAGGGTAATAGAGCAGAGACCTGACGGCAGCTCTAGAACATACCCTAATATTAGGCAGCCAGTGGGTCAATTTGACTTTTCACTTACTTCTTACCCTCTGGCCAGTTACGGACTTTATCGCTTTAAAATATTGGCCTGCAATGATAATAACTATTGTAGTCTTCCTAAAGAAGTTACGACTAAAGTCATTCCACCTTCAGTTAGTTCGAAACCAGTTATTAGCTCTGGTCTATATCAACCTGTTAATAAGCTTTTCTCAATTGCGACTAATGCCATTCCTGAAATAACTAACTATAAACTTAGAATAATGAAAGGTAATCTAAGTGGAAGCAATAAAAGTCTGGTTGGGTATGAGAATATTCGAGGCAACTCAAAGACGCTTTCTCTTACTTCTACCGGTTATCACTTCATTTCGTATGCCGCATGCAGTGGTAGTGTCTGTGGAGGCTTTGGCCCTGAGACCAGATTGCAGGTTTATGCAACGCCAGGTGTCGTCAAAAACCTATCATTATCAAAAGCCGTAGTAGATTCAGACTCAACAATAACTATTTCGTGGAATTTTAATGGTACACGTATTGGCGGCTACTATGAAGTAAGGGAGCGTACACCAAATGGTATTTATCATAGTTATCCTATTATTACCCAAAAGGTAAATCAGTTTGCCCTCTCCTTAAAGTCGCGCCCACTCAGTCAGTTTGGGAAATATGTGTTTTCAGTTCGAGCTTGCAATGATAATTCTCACTGCAGCGCTTATGAAAAAGCAGAGGTACAAGTAATACCTAACTCACCGAAAGTGGCGCCAGATGTTTTAGGAGGTAATTATCAAGCTATCAATAAGTCCTTCTCCGTAGCTACTGAGCGTATTAAAGGAGCTGACGGTTATAAGTTTAAGGTGATGAAAGGTCCTTTGGACGGAAGTGACCTTACTGCGGTCTCAACTTCTATATTTACGGGTGAAGAAACATCTCTAACGCTTGATTCAGCTGGGTATTACTTTTTATCTTATGCAGCGTGCATTCAGTCTAAATGCAGCGTATTTAGTCCGAGCGTTAGAGTCCAAATATATGATAAGCCAAGCCGGGTAAGTAACTTATCAGCGCCTCTTGGGGTTGTCGATGTAGACTCTGAAGCAGTTCTCAGGTGGCAGTTCAATGGGTTACGTGTGGGAGGAAGCTACCAAGTAATAGAGCAAGCTCCTGATGGTGCTTTTAAGTCTTACCCTCCTATTACTCAGAAAGTAAATAAGTTTTCTTTTTCATTGCGAACTGAGCCTTTATTGCAACCAGGAAACTATCAGTTCTCAGTAATTGCTTGTAACGATGAATTTCTCTGTAGCGAACCTGCATTTACAAATATTTTAGTGGAATCAAGCTCAGTAAAAGTGCACCGTTTTGAGTGGGTTCCCGGTGAAGCGAACATCGGAGCAGAAAGTACCTTCTATTGGGATATTGAGGGGGTCAATGCTTGTCGTGCTTACAAAAATGGGGCGGCCGAAGAGGTGTGGCGCGCCCCCAAAGGCGACAATGGAGTACACATATTCACAGAGCCTAGAGACTACTTAGTTCAATGGGAATGTTTCATTGATCAACAAAAAACACAGAGGTTTCCTCGTGATCCGAGTAAGTTCTTGACCTTCCGGCATGTAGTGAACAATAAATTGGCGACTCCATGGTTCACTCCTGAGCAAGGAGTGGTCTCATCAATGAGTGAAAAGATTGCCATCAACCATAGTATAGCCCCAGCGATCATAGAGTACGCGATTGTAGTAGATGAGCAAACCTGTCAAAGCGCCACTGACTGGCAGCCATACACCAGCCCAATTGCTATAACTGAAAGCACCACACTTTGCGCGAAAGCAAGCTTAGATGGCGTTGGTGAAAGTGACATTGTAAGTGGCACATTTGAGGTAAACACGGGCAGCATTTCAACAGTTACCTTCGCGTATGATGCGCGCGGTAGGCTCATCACAGTAAAAGAAAGTGAGGCGAACGCTGTGAGTTATCGTTATGACGATGCAGGTAACCGCATCTCAACGAGCAGTCCCTCAACGAGCAGCGTCTCGTCGAGCACACGGGAGCAAGAACGGCAGGTCAGTTCCGACGACGGTTTGCTCAATGAAGCAACTCCTTTTTTCAATCTAAATGACACCAAGGAAGGCAACGATGAAAACTAAGCTCTCTTTTATTTTAGCGCTGATTGGTCTGTGCTGTTCATATGTCGCGCAAAGTGAAGACAGCATACCGACAATAAAGCCCCCGATGTCAATTACGGATATTAACTCGGTTAATTTAACCACAGGTAAATATCAACCGCGTTTGCCTATGCTAAGCATTCCAGCGGCTCCGAGGTTGTCATTTGAAAGTATGCAGAAACTCGAGTCACGCTTATCGTTGACTCAATGGAGCTCTGATTCATCGCTTTCGGGAAGAACGACGGTGTCACTGTCGAATGGTAGCAGCCAATCAGAGAACTTCTCTTGTCCACAAAATGTGGGTTGTAAACCTATAGTCAACAATGGCTCGCGAATAATCGGTGGACTTTATAGTCCTCGTTCCTCCAGCTCATTTATATACACAGAGGGTAACACTGGGCGCACCATTCGTTATTCAGCTAACTTCTTTTTCATCAATGGCAGCTCTTCGGTAAAAGCGAGGCAAGGTGGTTGGTACGCAACAACGGTGAATTTTACTGATGGAGAAGTGCACACCTATCATTACGAAACATTTAAAGATGCCAATTTAAACCCCTATTTTACTTTTCATCGCTTATTACGAGTAGAGTCGAATATAGGTTATCAGTTGGTGTTTACCTACAAGTCTGACTCGAAAGATAAATTTGGGCTGGCTGGTAACCCTTGGTATCAAGTTAAAACGGCAAGCATAGTGAAATCGACGAAGCCTGATGTCGCTTTAGCCAAAATGACCTATGGCGATGGGACTGTTACAGATAAACAGGGACGCACATGGGCTTATACGGGGTTTAGCAACGCGTTTGGTGGTAGCGAAGAGGTTCGTAACTTTACATTGACTCGCCCGTCCGATACGGCGAGCTCCATCGCTGTGACGACCTCTACTCAGCCTTATGGTGACGAGACACAGAATTACTTTGTCTCAAAAGTGGTTACTGATGGGCAAACTTATCACTACGCTTATACCCCCCCCACCGGGGGAGGCGTTATGCCTCACAGAGAGTTCTCAAAAGTAGTCATCACAGGTCCGGAAAGTTATTCCCGAACCATTAATCTATCGCAGACCGGTCGCCCCACGGATAGGAAAATGATGATTACAAGTGAAGTAAATAGTCTCAATCAAGAGACGAAATATGCATATGATGCAAATTACCGCCTTGGTCGTATCACGTACCCAGAGGGAAATACAGAGCATTATAAGTATGATGCGATAGGGAATATTATCGAAAAGCGCTTGAAGTCAAAAGCAAGTATGACACCAAGTGATATCGTCGTTACTGCAGCGTATGAGTCCACAGGTTGTGAAGCTACGGAAGTATCAAATGTTCAATGTTTTCGGCCTACCTCTATTACAGATGCAAATGGTAAAACAACACATTACAGTTTTGCATCGCATGGAGGCATGTTGACGAAGCTTGAGCCTGTGGATAGCAATGGCAAGCAGCGACTAACAACCAACACGTGGGAAAAAAACGGCGACTTTCATCGCTTAATGAGCACCTCAGTGTGCACGAAGGACGACTGTGACTCAAAAAAAGAGCAAGTCACTCAGTACACCTATTGGAACAACACCACATTACCCAAGACTATTACAAAAACGAATGGTGTAGGGTCGGTAAAGCAAGTTACGACCTTTACATACGATAGTGCAGGTCGCGTGACGTCTGAGGATGGCCCCTTAGCGGGGAATGCGGATGCTAAATACTATCGTTACGATAGCGCTGGACGAATGACGTGGGAAATTGGAGCGGAAAACCAGCAGGGAGTTCGGGTTGCAAAACGCATTACCTACCGTAATCAAGATGAGCAAATAAGAAAGGTTGAAACAGGGACTGTAACGTCAGCATCAAGCGAAGACTTAAATGCGTTAGATGTCTTTCTTACTCAAGTAAAAACATACAACAGCAAGGGGCTTGTCGTTAAAGACGTTATTAGCTCTTCAGCTAAAGTAGAAGAAGTACAGCAATATGCGTATGACACACGCAACCGCCGTGTATGTAGCGTTCTGAGAATGAACGCCACCCAGTTTGACAACCTCCCTACGTCGGCCTGTGTACTAGGTACGAAAGGTGAGCAAGGAAACGACAGAGTGACGCGCACCTATTACGATGCTCTTTCGCGACAAACGAAAGTGGTATCGGGCGTCGGCACAGATGCAGAGGGTGTCGATATAGAGTTGACGTATACTAACAACGGTGAAGTGAAAACGCGCACGGATGGGAATAATAACACCACCAATTATACTTATGATGGCATAGACCGGCTGACGAGGACGACCTTCGAGGACGGCACCTACGAAGCAAACAGTTATGATAAGAACGGTAATTTAACCACTTGGACTAAGCGTGATGGCACGGTGTTGACACATAGTTATGATGCAACAAACCGTAGAACAAAAACAACAGTGTCAAATGAGGATGATATCACGTTTACCTATGATGCTTTGGGGCGCGAGGAGAGTATTACGCGTGGGAGCAGCACAGTAAGTTATGGCTATGATGCGCTAGGGCGAGTGGTATCAACAACAACGAATGGCAAAAAGTTAGAAGCACAATGGGACAAAGGGGATAGGAGAGTACAACTCACGTACCCGGATGGTTTTTACGTTAAATATAGCTATGATGCCACCGGAGCTATGACCGCCATCAAGGAAAAGGAAAGCACGGCGGCCCTAGTGAGCTACCAGTATAACAAGAAGTCTCAATTAGTCGGTATTACCCGAGATAATGGGAAAGTCAGCTCCCTGAGTTACGATGGTAAAGGGCGTGTTTCCGGCTATATACATGTGGGTATAAATCACTCGGAGTTTAGTTATAACTATGCCAGTCAGCTGAGCTCCAAAAAAGTGACTAACAATAACTATCAGATGCGGATCCCCACAGACCGCAGCGAAACCTACACCACAAATGAATTAAACCAATACACGAGTGTGGGCGAACAATCGCTGAGCTATGATAACAATGGAAATTTAACAGGCTTCGATGGGTGGAAGTTTGAGTTTAATGCTCACAATCGCATGACATCGGCCTCAAAGCCAGGAGTGAGCTTGGGTATCGGGTATGATGCCAAAGGGCGTTTAAGCTCAACGACACTCAATGGCCACAAAACCATGTTTCTTTATGATGGCCAGGAGCTGATTGCGGAATACACTAGCAGTGGAACGCTTTTAAAGCGTTACATACATGGTCTTAGTGAGGACGACCCTTTGGTGCAATATGAGGGGTCAGGGACAGAGAATAAACGCTACTTTCATGCGGATGAAAGGGGCTCTATCATCAGTGAAACGGATGGCGACGGGCGTGTCGTAGCGACTTACCAGTATGGACCTTTTGGTGAGTTTGACAGTGGTAATGTGGCGCGCTTTGGTTACACGGGGCAAATTGCGTTGCCGGGCACACCGCTTTATCACTACAAAGCACGGGTTTACAATCCCAAGCTCGGCCGCTTTATGCAGACCGACCCCATCGGCTACGAAGACGGCATGAACTGGTACGCCTATGTTGGGAATGATCCGATAAACCATGCGGATCCAAACGGTGAAAATGCTGTTGCCTTTGCCTTGGGACGAGGCGCATTTCAGGTTGGGTGGAAGATTGGCGGTGCTATCAACTATGGTATTCAAGCGGCTACAGGTGCTAGCCTTGGTGTTTTAATTTATGACGCTGTACATAGTGAGTCTAGCGATGGTGAGTTGACGAATCTTGCTGACGATGATGCAACGAACCACATATTGAACGGAGACAAAGATGGAGGTGGACATGGGCCTGGACGAGGGGTTCCTGGCAAATCCGAATTTCCTTCTGATTGGTCAGATGATGAAGTGATGGATGCCGTGTCAGATGTAGCTACTGACCCCGAATCTAAATCCAAGCCAGCTCGTGAAGGAAGAACAAAAACCTCCGGAACCAGAAAAGGTGTAAAAATAGATGTGATAACAGGTAGCAATGAAGAGCATGGTAAAATAATTACTGCATGGCCTAATAATGTGCCAAGAAATCCAGGAAAGAAGAACTAAATTATGCGCGAAGAATTACTCAAACTGCTCGAACTTTGTAAACAAAGTTTCACTGCTGATGAAACAGAAGAAGTTATGGAATTCATCGAAGTGAATGAAAATAAACTGGCTCTGGAAACAATTTGTGCGATTTTTTATGAAGAAGGGAAGACAGTAACTTCAACCCAGTTAGATGCAATCAAAGAAATAGGAAAGAAGACGACTATTTCTCCAACCAAATGGGAACGCTTACAGGTTGAAAAGTAATACGCTTTTGATTTGAATTATATGGTGGCCCTAAATAGGGTTCGTTGTTAGCCCGGTTCGCACCGGGCTTTTCTTTGTTTTAAATGTCCTGTTTGGCCAGCGCCGGAACTAATCAAGGGGTCATGTAATCAAGGGGTCAGAGTTGTTGAAATTGCTTAATCAAGGGGTCAGAGTTCTTGAAATTTGTCTTCATCGTTATCGTTACAAAAAGCCCCGAATTCAGATAATAAGTGCACCACTCATGGTTAAGAGGTGACAGACGATCAACTGCCTGTTGGTGGTATTCTAATGTCGCCAAACAAAAAGAGTA
>NZ_JAKRFV010000023.1:0-70930 GCF_022347945.1 Pseudoalteromonas sp. MM17-2
AGAGACGCCCACACCTGGCTCTAAAATACAAAACGCCCGATGAAGTACATCAGGCGTTTTAATCAAAATAAGTGTCAACTTATTTCAGGACTAGTCAATCGCCCATAAATTTCATCGCCTGCAACAAGTTACTGTAATCATCGCGCCATACAAAGGGTGTGGTTGTACTTGGCCAAGGAGATTGACTAGAACGCAGCGATGCCAAACGTTCACTGCTGCGGCTAAGCACGACCCAGCGTACATCGTGACCATGGCGCTGTTGCGATTTGCTTTCGTTGTAAACAATGGCTAATTCAAAATGCTCAGCCAAGCCACGCATCAAAGGTGTTAAATCTAAATGGGTATTGGAAATATGCACCGCCAGCAAGCCGTTATCTTTGAGATGACTAAGATACAGGTCGGTGGCCTCTTGTGTTAGCAAATGCATGGGGATGGCATCGCCGCTAAAGGCATCCAGCACCAGTGCATCAAAGCGCTGCGCGGGTTGCTGCGATAAGGTCACGCGACCATCACCTAAGTGATAATGCTGCTGCGCAGCTGAAGCGTTTAAGTAACTAAATTGGCTTTTAGCCGTTGCCATTACATTGGGGTTAAGCTCGTAGAAATGGTAGTGATCGCCTGGCTTGCCATAAGCAGCCAACGTCCCCGCTCCCAAGCCGATAAAACCGACTTTGGCGTTTGCCGAGAGCTGTGAGAGCATTTGCCCGACCAAGGTTTGCTGTCGGTAGTAACTCTGTGGCTCGCCTTGTCCTGGACCGCTCAACACTTCCACACCGTGGGTGGTGGTGCCATCAATCAGGCGTCGTTCAACGCGGTTGTCGATATTAACTTCAGTCACGGTTAACAAGCCGTAAAAGTTGCGCAAACGGGTAATATCATTACTTTTAAACTGACTGTCTAGCCACAGAAATAACAGCGCCGAGATGGCCACGCCAATAACAGCACTGCCAGCTAACCATGGCGATCTTTGGTGCTGCTTATCAAGTAGCACGGCGACAGCAAACAGCATCAAGGCCATGGCAATGGCTAATGGGTATTCGTAATACAAGGTGAATATGAGGGGCGCAACAAAGGTGATGGCCGCCGTGCCCAAGGCCCCGCCTAGGGCCATTAACAAGTAAAACTGGGTGAGATAATCGGTATTAGGTTTGGCTTTAACCAGCTCACCATGGCACACCATGCAAGCGGCAAACAGCACTAAGGAATACAGGACTACTTGGCTGACAATATCGAACTGGCTGCCAATGAAGAACAAAAAGCAGGCGATAAGCGCGCACACCGAAAGGGTCGCCAACCAAAATACCCGATGGTAAAGCTTGGTTGAGTGGAAACATAAAACAAAGGTAAGCAAATACAACGCCAGCGGTAAAAGCCATAAAAACGGCACCGGGGCGACATTTTGCGTAATGGCGTTGGTGCTGGCAGTGAGTATCATCACCCCACAGCCGCTCAGGGCTAACCATAGTAACCATTTGTGATGAAGCCCGCCACGAAACGCACTTTGCTCGGTAGTACCTAAACGCTTCGCCTGATTGTAAAAGCGTGCCATATAACCGTAAAAAACGACGCCAAATGCCACAAATAACCCACTCCAGAGCCACGATTGATGGCCTAAAGCGAACCAAGGCTCAATAGCAAAGGGGTAAGAAAGTAGGGCTAAAAACGAGCCAATATTAGAGTAGCTATAGAGTTTATAGGCATGCTCGTTATTGACCTTTGCCTGCCAGCTTTGCATCAATGGGGCCGTTGCAGCGAGGGCAAAGTAGGGTAAGCCTACAGCAATACTCAGTTGCAATAACACCTGCCAAGCTGGGTGAGCACCTGGGGCGGCTAAGGCTTGGGTGCCAATCGGTAATGCTAGAGCTCCTACGAGCAGCAGCAAGCCGTGGACAATAAACTGATTCTTTAACTTAAAGCGGCTTGAGAGTAGGTGCGCATAGCCGTAACTGGCCAATAAAAAGGCTTGAAAAAACAACAGGCAAGCGGTCCATACTTGAGTGCCGCCGCCAAAGCTTGGTAACAGCATTTTGGCCATGATCGGCTGGACTTGAAACAGTAAAAAAGCACTGAGAAATACAAGAATAATTGCAAGCATAGGGGGTGAATGAGTACGTGAGCGAAAAAACGCCCGCTAATGTACCATGTTTAACCATAATGGGGAAAAGGAGCTGCACAATCGCTCATGTTGCTCTTGCTTTGGCCTATACTCAAGCAGGATGTCTCAATCACAACAGGGAAACGCTATGAAATGTATACTGTTACTCGCTGCATTGATGTTTACTCACAGCGGTTTAGGTGCACAAGCTAAGTTATTGGAGAGTTTATCCAAAGCACGCATTATTGAGCTCAATCATGTGTGGGATCATAACTCCCCGCTTTTGAGTTTTAATCCCCCTTATGCCTTGGCGCTGATGGATAATCATCAAGATACCCAAGGGATGATCCCCGAGCTCTCTTTTGCCGCCGACATTATGTATTTTAGCGGCCAGCATGGCGCGCCCAACCTTGATGCCATTGGCCATATTGGCCACAATGGCCAGGCCTATGGTGGCATCAGCACCGATGATATCGATGGCGCTCGGGGCCTTAAGGAACTTGGCATTGAGCAATATCCTCGCGAGCGCTTACTTAATCGTGCCGCGTTACTTGATGTGGCGCGTTTTAAAGGCGTGTCACACTTACCTGGCGGATACGAAATTACCGTAAAGGATTTGCAGGATACAGCCAAAGCACAACAGGTTCGCATTAAGGCTGGTATGTCGGTGTTGATCCGCACCGGTTTTGGCCAGTTTTTTAATACTGACAATGCAACTTATCTCGGGCCTCGCCCAGGCCCAGGGCAGAGTGCGGCACAGTGGCTAGCACAGCAACACGTATTCTTAGCAGGCGCTGATCAACTGAGTTTCGAGGTGGTGCCTGAGAGTGGAACGCGGTTTCCCGCACACCGCATTTTACTCGCACAACATGGTATTTATATTGTTGAAAACCTTAACTTAGAAGCGCTCAGCGAGGCGCTTGCAAAGGGCAAAAGCAATGAGTTTATGTTGGTGCTAAACCCGCCTCGTGTTCGTGGAGCTACGGGAATGGCGGTGAACGCTTTTGCTATTTTGCCTTAGGTAAACATATTTGTGCTAATGCCCCACCTTGAGAGTGGTTTGTAAGTGTTAACTCACCGCCTTGAGCCCTAATTATCTCTCTGCTCAATACTAATCCAATGCCAGTGCCTTGGGTTTTGGTGGAGTAAAATGGCACAAATAGGTTATCGGGATTATCTATGCCAGGGCCATTATCATACAGCTTGAGTTGCCACTGGTTGTGCTTACTAATCGCTAAGCGTATGCCTTCGGTGCCGCTAAGGGTATTGGCCTGCTCGGCATTACGCACCAAATTAAGCAACGCTTGCTCCAGTTGCTCTGGGTCGATTAATAAACGGCCGGTGTGGCTTTGGCAGTCAATGTCTATGTGCGGCAGCAGCACCTGTAAGCGGCTAACCAGCTCGGTGATTGGTATCGCTTGCAGTTGCGGTTGTGGCAGCTGCGATAGCTTTGAATAACTGGCAACAAAGTTGAGTAGATGTTGCGCGCGTTTTTCTATCACCTCAAGCATTTGCGCTTGCAATGAGTGCGCCTGTTGCTGCTCGCGCAGCGACTGGGTTAACGAATAAATTGGCGTCAGCGAGTTACGCACTTCATGATTCAGTACCTTGACCAACTTTTGCCAGGCCTCTTTTTCGGTGCTTCTTAGGGGCTGTTCAATCGACACATAAACCAAAAGTTGATAATGACGAGCGCCTCGCTTTAGGCTATGACAGTCAATTTTGTAGCGTGTTTGATGCTGCCCTTGATGCAACTGCCATTGATTCTGATAACGATACAAGCCAAGTTCTTTGGTCGCTACTCCTAGCAGTGAGTCTTGATGATAGTGGGCTAATGCCGCTGGGTTAGCATGATACACCTGAGCATGGCCATCAAGCACCACCACCGGCGAGTGCAGCTCGTTTACCAAGTCAAACACAAAGCTTTCGTGGTGCGCGTATTCTGCACGCTTATTACTAATGCGGGTGGCAATGCGGCGCAAATCCTCTTTCAAAGCATAAATGCGCCCATGTCGATACCGGGCAAAATGCCACACCGTAAATTCCTCATTTGCGAGGCTATCTAGCTGCACCGCGACGCTATCAAAAGTGTCGAACACGGTTTGATACAAACTACAGAGTGCCCAAATACAGGGGCCTAAAACCAGCAATAGCAGTGTTACTTGGCTCAGTATATCCAATTGCAGGTAAACACCGACGGCCAATAACAGTGCTAATAGGGTGCCTATCGGGATGGCTGCAAGGATGATAAAGCGTCGCTCTAAAGAGCTTGAGCGCGCCATTATTGGTTGCCCAGCTGATATTTATCTAAGCGTCGGTACATGGCGGATTTGCTCAACCCTAAAAACTCACCGGCGGCGACCACATTACCGTCAAAATGAGCGATGGCATTGCTGATCATGCGTTTTTCGGCTTCCTCTAAGTTCATTAGCGGTAGGCTCGAATCAATATCTTGGTGAGGTTGCAAGGCGATATGCTCAGCGCTGAGGCTATCAGTGTCGCTCATGATCACACTGCGCTCCAACACATGTGAGAGCTCGCGCATGTTTCCTGGCCACTGATAGGCGCTAAGTTTGTCTAGGGCACAGCGGTTTAAGGTTTTTACAGACAGCTGGTAACGCTGGCAGTGGATGCGAATAAAATGCTCGGCAAGGCTGGCGAGCTCGTCACTGCGTTGGCGCAGCGGCGGCAAAGTAAGGACCAAGGTATTGAGTCGGTACAGTAGGTCTTGGCGAAAATCACCGCCAGCAATGGCCGCTTGTAAATCCGCATTAGTGGCAGAGATCACCCGCGCATCGCTGTGCAAGGTGGTGGAGCTGCCGAGCACTTCGTATTCGCCACTTTCTAATACTCGTAATAACTTCGCTTGCAGCGCCAGGGGTAGGGTGCCTATTTCATCTAAAAACAAAGTGCCCGATTGCGCTAGGGTAAAGCGCCCGGTACGCGCTTCTTTGGCATCGGTGAACGCGCCTTTACTGTGGCCGAATAACTCACTTTCGAAGAGGTTCTCCGGGATAGCGGCCATATTGACGCTGACAAAGGGCGCATCAGCTTTATCGCTATGCTGGTGGATGAGCTTGGCCAGCATACTTTTACCGGTACCATTCTCACCGGTAATGAGTACATTGGCGTTGGTTGCAGCAATACGCTTGGCGTTTTCAATCAAGGTTTGCGTCTTTTTGGAAAAGGCTAGAAAGCAGTCATCGGCATCGCTACTGTCATGAGGCAAATGCTTGCGCACAGCATTGACTAAGCGGCGGTTTTGCCAAGGCTTTTCAACAAAATCACAGGCTCCTAATTGCATTGCTTTGACGGCTAATTCGACATTGGCATAGGCGGTGATCACCACCACTGCGATGCGTCGGGAAGATTGCCGTAAGCTATCGAGAAAGGCCAAGCCTTCTTTGCCAGAGGTGGTGTCTTTGGTGAAATTCATATCCAGTAAGACTAAATCAACCTGATGGCGGTTAAGCTGGCTGAGTGCGGCGGTGGGAGAGTCAGCTTCTATGCAGTGGTGATTATCACTTTCAAGCGCAATGCGGGCGCTTAGGCGCACATCGCTCTGATCGTCAATTATAAGTATACGTGCCATGTACAGGGTATTCCTAATAACTAAGGGGCGCAGGGCCCCTGATTCTTTATTGTTGTTTTAATGCCGCCATGGGCTTGTCGTGTATTAGTTGTCGCATGGGCCAAATGACCGAAGCCAGTGCGAAAACGATAATTGCAGCGCTGACGAAAAGCAACCACAGCGGATTGAGAGACAGCCACAGCATCACCGACTGTTGAAATAGGATGTAACCGCCCAAGGATACTCCTAGGGCCAATAAAAATGCAGCAACCAACGGCATAATAGTATCCTTAATAAGTTGACGGTATAACAACTTACGCTTGGCTCCCAGGGCCATGCGCATACCCAGTTCATAACGACGTAATCTGAGGTTGTAACTGAGCACCCCATAAATACCAATACCGGCGAGCAACAGGGTAAATATGCCCAGTGCGGTGCACAGCATTAAGGTCACTTTGTCTAAATGGGTGATGGCTGCGTATTGCTCCTCTAAAGACTTAAAAGTCCATATGCCGGCACGGTTACTGACCTGCTGCATGGCTTGAAATACTGTTTCTCTTTGCAGCTGCTGGCCGGGCTGCATCTCTATCATGATCGCAAAGCCATAAGGCTGAGCAGGCCACCATAAATGCCGTCCTAGGTCCTCATCATAGAACTTGGGGTGGTTAAAGTTTTCGGTGATGCCAACCACTTCTACTGGGTTGTCAGGGTCGAAGCTGTAAAACTTTTCGCCAATCAGTGAGCCTTCCGGCTTAAGCAAATCATTCACCGCTTTGGTGACCAAGAACTCATGCTTTTCGCCGCGAATAGCCGCCTCACTAAAATTACGGCCCTCAATAATTTTCAGCCCGGTAAATTCGAAGTAATCTTGGCCAACCCAAGTTTGCGGGATGAAAATAGAGCCTTTGCCGGACATATCGGTAATGGTGCTGGCGCGTTTGCCTCTATCAACTGGGCTTTGCCCGTGTGCAACCGCTTTGACTCCGGGAATTTGCTCTGCGGCGTGAAGGAATTTTTGTAAATCATCGTAGCGTTTACTGAGCTCATCCCGATTTTTTTCGATAAACACCATCACCTGGTAAATGTTATCAACTCGACTGCCCAGTGGCCGCTGCAATGTTTCTACACTCTTGTGTAGCACCATGGTCGCCGTTATCACTAAACTGGTGGCGAGGAACAGCTGAATAGCAATCATCCATTTTACGGTGCGCATGCTGACTTGGCTGACCGCGCCTTTGCCAGAAGACTGTACCTGTGAGCGTAACTGCTTAAAGTTAATCAAGCGACTGGTGATCCATGCAAAGAGTAGGGCTAATAGGATGCAGAGAATCAGTGCGCTGGAAACCACGGTAATATCAATGCCGACGGTGTGAACCAGTGGCAAATGCCCGCTGCTCACCCACTTAAAGAGCTTCACGCCCCAGGCGGCGATAAATAAGGCGATGGCCACAGCGAAGGCCATAAGCACGAAGGTTTCACTTAAAATACTGGCAAAGAGGGTTTTACGTTTAGCCCCTAACACCGCTTGCAATGCCAGTGTTTTATGTTTGGCCACGGCGCGGGCGATAAATAAATTGCTGACATTTAACAGCGCAATAAGCACTAAACCTGTGACCCCGGCAAGGAGCATAATCGCCAAATCGTCGTTGTCGCCCAATTCGGCTTGGCGAAAGGGAGTAACAATGGGTTTGAGGTCATCCAGTTCATCAAATTCCTCTTTCCACTGCGCTTTAATTTCCTGAATACTTTGGTAAAGCTCGGCTTCAGTTGACGCTTTGGTGGCCCCGGGCTTAAGCACGCCCACTAGTTTCATGCCCCGAAATAGGTTCCACCAAGCGCTTGGGTTGTCTTCGTTAAAGTAGCGCGCATCGGCGCTAAATTTGAACCACAGCTGATTGTCACCCCGGTTGAACATATAGGGATCTTGGTAGTTTTTGGCAACCACACCGACAATGCGATAGTGCTTATCTAGCTTCACCAAGGTTTGGCCAATCACGTTTTCATCGCCGCCGTAATAACGTTGCCAAAAGTCATAAGAGATCAGCACTTCATCCAGCGGCTCCTGCACACGCTGTTGTCGGCTCATATGCTGTCCTAATGCTAAAGGCACACGAAATAGCTCAAAGTAGCCGTCACTGGCATAGGTGATGGCGATACGTGGCTCCCCGGGCAGGTTACTGATGACATCTTCACCGGAATTCACTAAGGCCTGGCGGCTAAAAGAGGTTTGTGTTTCATACCAATGCAGCACCGATTGAAAACTTTGAAACCCCGGGCTGTTGTAATCCGGGTAGATATTGTCTTGCTCAACAATGACTAAACGTGATTCTTGTTCAACATTGAGGGGCGCCACAAAATAGCTACTGAATAGGCTCATCACCACGAAAAAACACGCCAGAGTGATGGCTAAGGTTGCGACCACCGCAGCAACAAAACCGGGCGTTTGGCGCAGCGACAGCAGAGCCATATGTAAATGCATGCGTAAGCGGGTCATCATACGGCCTCCAGCTCGGTATTGGCCTCATTGCGTAGGCCTGCATCACGGTGCATCATTTCGCCATCGAGTAATTTAATTTGCTTTTTGGCGTAACCGGCATAGCGGGGGTCGTGGGTGACCATGCATATGGTGGTGCCTTGTTGGTTTAGCTCGCTCAACAAAGCCATTACCGCATCGCCATTTTTAGAATCGAGGTTGCCGGTTGGCTCATCGACCAGCAAGATACTGGGTGTGCCCGCCAGCGCCCGAGCGATGGCGACACGCTGCTGCTGACCACCACTGAGTTGGTTTGGGCGATGCCCAGCGCGGTGGCTGATCTCCACTTGGGCGAGCGCTTGCTCCACACGTTGGCGTATTTCACCTTTACTTAAGGCCGGCTCGCGGTACTGCAAGGGTAAAGCTACATTGGCAAAGACACTCAGCTCATCGATAAGGTTAAACGATTGAAAAATAAAACCTATATGCAAGTTTCTAAGTTCGGCTTGGGTATCCATATCGAGGCTTTGGGTATCCACGCCCTCAATGTAATAGCGGCCAGCGCTAATATCATCGAGCAGCCCCATTAGGCTCAACAGGGTGGATTTGCCACAGCCAGAAGGGCCGCTGATGGCAACATAATCGCCTTTATAGATTTTAAGGTCGATATTGCGTAGCGCATGGGTTTCGACATCGTCGCTGGTGTATACCTTCGACACTTGTTGTAATTCAATGATTGGCTTGGTTTGCATAATGACATCCTGTTAATGGGAAACGGTTGTTAGTTTTTGTAAGTGTATGTATTCGCCCATATCCGAAATCACAACTTGAGTGCCTGCGGGCAACGCGCTGCGTAGCTCTATGCTGTCTCCTGCGAGTTTACCAAACTCCAGCTCGGCTTGGACTAATTGATTTGCGGCGGGGTCAACGATAAATAACGGACGCGTTTGCTCGGCATCGACATAACTAGGGCGGCGCAAGTGCCGAGCATGTTCTAAGGTATCGGTGATGATCTCGCCTTCGATGGTCAACGCCGGACGGGCGTTGCTAGGTAAATCCGCTGCCAGCTCCAGTTCGATGGCAACGCGACCGTCACGGACAATAGGGTCGATGCGGCTGACCTGTGCAGCTACTGTATCTGTAAAGGTATCGATGATCGCTTGCTGGCCGACCACGATCTGACTGGCATCGCGCTCGTTGACCAGCAAATCGGCTAGCAATTCATGTTCACTGCCAACCACGGCCAACGGTGCGCCCACTTGGACCGATTGACCTTGTTCCACCTGCAGTTGTTGCAGCATGCCATTGATGCCGGCACGCACCTGTAATTTGTCGACATCGGCTTGGGCACTGGCAAAGGCTAAACTAAATTCCTCAACCAATTCACTTTCAACATCTAAGCGCTTTTGATGTAAAGCCTGCATCTGCTGCATTTGTTGTTCGCTCAACGCTACCCGCTCACTCAGCTGCGCAACGCGTAGCTGCGAGCGCTTATGATCAAGCATCGAGACGATGCCCTCGGCTATAAGCAGGCCCTCAGCTTGAGCGCGCAACTTGGCTCCGGCGAGCTCGCTTTTTAGCAAGGTGAGGTTACCTTGGGCAGTGAGTTGCTCGCTTTGCTGGGCAAGCTTTAATGCCTCAAAGTTGGCTCGTTGTCGTGCTAAAGCAAGACGAGCGCGATTTAATTGCTGCTCCAAGCTTGGGTTGCTAAGGCGTAAAATAATATCGTCTTTGGTGACGCGTGCGCCGGGGCGTAATACCACCTGCTCAACTTGGGCTTGATGGTTGGCGGTTAAAAACCGTGTGTATTTAGAGCGCAGTTCGCCATACCCCGACACCTGCATATTGAGAGGGCCTTGCTGCACGGTGGCAAGCGTCAGGGCATTGAGGTCAATGCTTTGGCTGCGCCATGAAAAGCCGATACTCGCCATTACGATGATCAGAACAGCCAAGGCTGCCCCATAGATAAAAGGCCGGCGCGAGGAGGTTTTGTTTTTCGCTAAGCTGTGCTTGATGTCCATAGATGACAACAGGTTAATGAATACGATACCTAGCCTTTAGCGAAAGCCATGCCAGTTTTTAACACTTTGAAATGTATAGGTATTTTATGTGTATGGCACTGGTTTTTCCCACCTGTGGGAGAGCGCAATAGTAAAAGTGGGAATAGAGTGACTCATCAAAGGGAGCGAATGAGCGGCTTTAGCCCCGTGCAGCCGCTGCATCGTATAATACTGGTTATTCAATTAGCTGTGTCGATACATTAGGTTAAAACCAAGGGCACCATGCTCATAATGGTCAGAACGCACAAGGTGGCGTAAAAGGTGCGTGTACGCTTTTCAGTCGTCAGTAGGGCCGCAGCCTTTTTACCGAGCCACACCCAACAAAGATTAGCGAACAGCCCGACGATGATAAATATGGTGATAATACACGCCACTGACAGCCAATAATGAGTGCTTTGGCTAAAGCTTGCAATGACGGTCATACTGGCGGTCCAGGATTTGATATTTACACATTGGAATACCGCCGCCTGGGTTACAGAAAATGGACTGCTATTGCTAGGTGTGTTGCCTATCTTTTGGTGACGCAGCATTGCCAAAGCCAGCCAGAGCATATACCCCAGCCCTAGATATTTTAGTGTGGCAGCCAGTATGGGGCTTGTTGTTAGAATGGAACTGAAACCGCTGGCGCATACTAACAGCATGACACTCAGACCCAAACGAATGCCTAATAAATGTGACAAGGTTTTACGTATCCCAAACTGGGCTCCAGAGCCGGCGAGCAACAGGTTATTGGGCCCTGGCGTGATTGCAACAAAAAGCGTAAATAGGGCTAAAGAAAACATAACGGTTAAGGTCATAGCGGCTCCTGTATGGGTGAACGAGCCTATGCTAAGCAATTTTGCAGGCAAAGGGAGAGTATTGATGCGTCACCATGACATTTAAACTATTCACTTTACCGCAGCCCTCACATATTCTTGTTAGTTAATAAAAGTGTCTGGGTAACATTGGAGGCAGGGTGCTCCCGCAAATGCATGGGCGCAAAGGCCCAAAATATAAAGCGTTGGCTGAAGCCTACGTGGATATGATTGATAACGGTGAAATCAAAGCGGGAACTAAGCTTCCCTCACAGCGTATCCTTTCTTACCAATTAGGGGTTACCGTAGGCACAGTCACGCGCGCTTATCAGGAGCTGTCTTTATTAGGCAAAACGTTGTCAGTAGTGGGCAGCGGCACTTATGTTAAGGAAGCTCTCAGTGCTGACAGCTATTACCATCCCCTTGATTCTCAGCAGGGCATCGATCTGTCGTTGTGTCGACCACTGATCGTCAGCCAACAGCAGCACCTACATAACGCTTTGCAGCAGATGCTGGGACAACCACAAGCACAATCAGCCATCTTGGATTATTTCAGTGCCGATGGTTTGTGCGGCCACAGTGATACCTTGCGACAGTGGCTTAATCAGCGTTGGCATAGCAAGTTAACGCCAGAGCGGGTGCAATGGACATATGGGGGCCAGCATGGTTTAAGCGTTATCCTCCAAGCTTTGACTCGCAGTGGCGATACGGTGCTCACTGAGGGGTTATGCTATGGGGAGTTTATTCATAGTTGTGCGCAACTAGAGCGCCGTATTCAGCCCGTGGCGATAGACGAGCAGGGCTTGGTAGCAGAGGATTTATTACTGCAATGTCAGCGTCATCGGCCACGATTGCTATACCTTACTCCTAATGTTCAAAACCCAACGGCGGTGCAGCTTAGTGCGCAACGTCGTCTGGAAATAATTGATATTTGCCGGCGCTTTGATGTATTGATCATCGAAGATGGCGTGATGTACTGCCCACCAGAACAGCGGCAGCTGCCGCTCGCTAGCATAGCGCCTGATATTACTGTTTATGTTGGCAGCTTCTCTAAATACTTTGCCGGTGGTGTTCGTGTCGGCTATTTAGTGTTGCCAGCTAATTTACGGGTGCCGCTATTAAAGGCACTTCGCTCCACGTGTATGCATGTCAGTCCGATACTTATCGACCTTATTTGCCGCTGGTTATGTAGCGGTGCCATGGCGGAAGTTGATAACCACATTGCTATGGAACTGCGGGCTCGCTACCGGATTCTAGCGCAACATCTAGAGCGCCCTGCAGATCACGTTGTCCAGGGCTTCAATTATTGGTTAACACTACCGCCACAGCATCAAGCCGAGCAGGTTACTAAACAATTATATGAGCTCGGAGTGAGGGTACGCTCGGGACAACAGTTTTGCGTTGGCGGTTATGGCCAGGCTAACGCCATTCGACTTTCGCTGACCGGGCCAAAAACCCGCGATGAGTTGCGTGCAGGGTTAGAAATCGTGCGCTCCTGTGTGCGTTAGTCGCACAATGAGAGTTCGGTAGATATGACGCGCGAAATCCGTACGCTTTAAGGTGGGAGTATGCTGAGAGCGATAAACTGTAAACCCCCTTTCCATTACCCAAGCGCGAAGCAGAGTTATCTATAGATTTTCAACATAGAAATGAAGAGGCTTTTTGGGCGATTTCAGCGCTGAGCGCTCTTGGTGCCTTATAAATTGAAAGCCTTAGCGGCAGTTGTGCTGTTTTAAAGAAGAAAAAGGAGCCAATGCTCCTTTTTTGTGTAATACCTAGTTTAATAACAGCTCATGCAATACTTTGAGCTCATTGGCATTTAATAAAGAGAGCCACAGCTCACTATTGAAGCTCAAGTTATACCATTTCTGGTTCCAACCGCCATGGCACCCGTAAGGAATCAGCTTGATGTTGGTGCGATCAAAGTCCAAGCACTTACTGGTTGAGGCGTTTTTAATAACCCAAGGGTTGGTTGCATTAAATAGCCACTGTTGGGCGGTATTGCTGGTTGAGCATGATGTTAGATTGACACCACTACCCACCTGCTCGGCGCATAGCCAAGGCGTGGCGACTGGATGTAGGCGACCTAAATCATCAAAGACCCATTGCGTGCGTTGGCCTTGATTATCGTCAGTGCGGGCAACTAACTGCACATTGCTTCCTGCGTTACCATCGTGACTAAAAAAGTAGTTATTACCATGTATCTCACTGCCTGATAATGTCAGATCACGGCTATCGCTCAACCCTTCGGCTAACAAGTGCGCTAGCACGCGTTGCTTGAAGGTCGGTGTGTCTAACCCTTGAGCTTGGGCATGGACAATGAGCGCGCGCAGGCCTTGCACCGCTGCTTCCAAGTTATGAATACGTGTTAACTTGGCACGGCTAGACTCACTCAAATTAGGTAATAGCTCCGTTAGTTCATAGCTTGCCACTTTATTGGCAACACTGGCAGGTAAGAAGCTTGAATCCTCGCTTAGCGCCTGTAGCTCGGCCTCGATTTCTTCGAACTCGCGATCTTTCAATTGCTTAAAGCCGTGTTCTTGACCAACCTGGGCAACGACTGGTAACTCAGGAATAAGCCCGTTGAACTGAGTGCGAGTGAGTTCTATATCAGTGCCATCTCTGCGGCAAGTGAGCACCGCTTGGGTGGGCTTAAATTGCGCCTCTATATTAAAGTGCAACTGGTTGATGGAATTACTCGCATGGCGTGTTGCTGATACTTTGATCTGCCGCTGCTCACCGGCCGCATTACTGACACTCACCCAGCATTGATCGTCGCTCGCACTCAAATCGGGCGCTGGTAAATCGTATATATTACCGTAATTGCCATGAAACACTGGGTAGATGAGAGCGTTATTGCCATCAGGGTCGTATCCCCCAAGAATCGTCGCCACCGGGACTCCTACCTGTACAGGCGCTGGATGTGAGGAAATGTGCTGTGTGTAAGTGCCGCTGTCACTATCCCATTTTTTGTAGCCAGACTCGTAGTTAGCATCCGGTACAGGGAAGCCAGCGACATTATTTTGAATAATACGAGCCGTAAATCCGGTGTAATAGGTATACACAGAGAAAGGCGAATTCTCCCACCCGCCAGACATGGCGTCTTTATGAAAGCCAAAGGTATTATCGCTGTTAATAGTCGTGATATTGGCACGCATACGTTTGCGATGAGCTATCCATCCCCAGCCACTGTCACTGTGGTGCACAGCCCAGCGTCCATCGGTGGTCAGTCCTTGCCCAGGGTAGTGGCCTAGGCCATAAGCGTGGCCCCATTCGTGGCTGGCCTCATTGCCCCATGAGGAAACAAGAGTACCAATTCCGTTACCGCCACTTAAGCCGTGTTTGATACGTCCGTTAGTGTATTGTCCCCATGCGTGATGGTTGGTGATTTGCTTGAACACATGGCTGTAGCGTTGGTTCATACTGTTGCTGGTATAGCCATAATCGGCCATATTTATGCCCACACTGACTTGAGATTTTGCAACATCGCCACGCATATCACCGGAGTAAATGCCGCCCTCAACAGCACTCGACACATCACGCTCTTTGTCGTAAATGGTGCCATCGCGAATGATCACTTTATCCAGTTCTTGGCCGTCGTAGCTAGCGAGTACGAGACTGGAGATAGGCAGCGTTTGAAAATAGTCGGTGGCAGCAGAAACAGGATCGCGCAGTGTCCAATGACCATTGCTTTCATCGTAGTATGTCAGCATTCCCAAGCGAATACTTTTAAATACCATATGCGAAGCATCAGCGATATCAATACTGTCCGCGCTCAGAGTACCTGAAGCTTGCCCGGAGGAGAACTCAATAGAGAGTCCATTTCTAACATGCTGCCAAGGTAAAATGGCCCACCAAGCATTAGTGGAATAGGCGACACCGTCACCGCCTTGAAAGTCAGCGCGAGGCAAGGTGTTGGGATGATTCAAATTAAGGTCTAAAACGGCTTGACCATCCAAGGCTATTTTGGCGCTGACACCGTCAATGTTTTCGCCATCATGCGGTAAAAAAAGTATCAAAGCTTCACGCTGAGCAACCACACTCGGCATGTACCGAGACAGTGTTTCATCACTGCTGTTGCGCTGATAATTATTGTTAGGTGCGACTGCATGTGACTGCACAAATTGAATTTCTGCTGCCAGCTCACCACTTAGATCATTCCTAAGCTGGCGAGGCTGGTAACTGTAATCGCGAGCATAGAAATCGATAACATCGCGGCTTAGATAGGTATTGTGGTCTTCAATTGCTATCTCGCCGCTAAACAGCCATTGCTGCTCGTCAGAAGCCACTTTTACTTCGATGTTAAACACCCCAGGGTGGGTTGGTTTGCCCGTCACCGTATGATGTTGTGGGTCATAGCTTAGCCAAGAGGGGATGTTTAGGACTTCATAGCTGTAGTCGCCACTGGGTAGTGCATAGTTTACCTGTGCGTAATACGCCGCTGTCGTAATGCCCGAAGGTAAGTTTAAGGGTTTGTTGATTGTCTCGGCTTTCGCTTTTACCTGCAGCTCACCGCGATACAGATAAACTTTGTCATCACCGGTGACGCGAATCGCGACAGGACTACTCCCTGCACTCAATGGCACGCCAGATAATACCTGCGTTTGCGCATTAAAATTAAGCCATCCCGGAGCGTGCTCAAGCTCATAGCTGTACTGCGCTGATGGCAGTTGAAAATCAACAGTATGACTGTAAGCTTGCCCTTCATCAGCCATGGGTAGAGCAAGCGGTTTGGTAAGCTCTGTGGTTGTTCCAGAGACGTCTACTTCACCGTATAGACGCCATGCCTGTAGGCCATTGCTGGCGAAGATAACCACATCTTGACTGCTACTATTGCTAACAACCCCGGACAGACGCAACGAGGCGGGATCGAACGATGCCCAAGAAGGCAATGTTTTTGCTGTATAAGTGTAGTCACCGTCAGGCAAAGAAGCTGAAATGGTATGCTCATAATTTTCTCCCACCGAGGCAGAGGGCAGAGTCAGTGCCACCGACTGAGCTTCAGTCACTTGAATCACGCCCTTGAAGAAGAAAGTCTGCTCATTTTGATACGCATTAAGGGCAAACTCATAAACGCCCGCAGAGGTCGGCGTGCCGGACAAGCGCAGCTCTGAGGTGTTAAATTGCAACCATTGCGGCTTGCTCGTGACCTGGTAGTCATAGTTTCCAGCAGGTAACGCAAGATCTAAGTGGTGTGAGTAAGGTTCATTTTTGATGCCGTTAGCAAGGGTAATGATGGTGGCTGCGTTATCGCCATGAGGTTGAATCGGGATAACCCCAGAGAGACGCCAAACATGGGCGTGGTCGGTGGCATCGATAACAACGTTATACAGGCCTTTATTGCGCGGAACGCCTTTGAGAATGCGTGTTTGCTCAGAAAAAGATAGCCAATTGGGTAGCGTCTCGGCACTAAATGTATAGTCGCTTTGGGGTAAATCAAAGGTCAGCTGTTGCTCATAAGTCGCGCCGATTAAACCACTGGCAAACGCCATTGGCTTAGCGATTAGAGTGCGCACTGGCAAGGTCGATTCAAATCGCCACGTAGCCTGAGTGCCCTCTGCGACAATCACGAATTGAGCTAGTTCGTTGCTAGAAGCCGTGCCACTGAGTGTAAGTGTTTGCGAATCGAAACTTAACCAGTCAGGCAATTGCTCTGCACTATAAGTGTATTGCCCCTCGGGTAAATCTAAAGTGAGCTGATAGGAATACGGCTCATTAGTCATGGCTCCTGCTAAATTCAAAGTCTCAGTGTTAATAGGCTGAGCAGCTTGCACTTGCAGATAACCACTGAAACGCCAACGGTTGTCATCGGCACTTACATTTATTACTACCTGTTCTTTACCAGCGGCTTGTGGCGTGCCCGAGAGCACCATAGTGGCCTCGTTAAACGTGGCCCAGCTGGGCAGGGATTCCACTTCATATTGATACGCAGCGTCAGGTAATTGGAAGGCGATTTTTTGCGTATATTGAAGCCCGACTTGGGCGTCATTGAGGCGCAATGATTTTTCTATTACTGCCGTATTATTACCACCTTGCTCGGTATTCTCCTCTGGCGGAGGGGTTGGTTCTGCGCTGGCCTCACTATCGCCACCGCCACAGCCCGCAAGTGTTATTAAAGCAAGGACAAAGAATGTTGTTTTAATTGTTATGTTCACAACTTAATCCAATTCAAAGTTCCAAAAAAAGGAAATGTATTGAATAGAGTTATGAATCTATAGTCAAAAGGTTTTACCTTTTTTGCAATAAACCAATACTAAAGTATATGCTTAATAAGCATTTATTTTACAACTGCTTACTACTTTTTGGTTGAAAAAAGGGCAGTGCTGATTCGTTAACAAGTGGTGAGTTGCTGAGCGTTTTATAGTGAAGTGAGTGTGTATAGGTAACAAAGTGTTTACTTTGTCATTAAAGAAAGGCGCTGAATAAAGTAAGTGTCAAAGGCGGGCTGGGTTGCCCGCACTGGGCGTTATTTTAATTTAAAAACACCCACAGCCACGCAGATAGCACCGCCGACCATGCCAATCCATGCCTCTATTGGGGTGTCGCCACTAAAAGTACGGGTTAGCTGAGCCTCTACTGCATCATAGACGTTATAACCCCAGGCAACTAAGGCAACACCGACCACGATTAAAATAATGCCAAGAATTTTGCCATTCATAAATGAACTCCATTGTTATTGATTATTGTTCATTGAAGCGAACAAGCATTCGCTTACTTGATATTCAGTGTATGCAATGCAGATGAATGTGCAATGTATTTAATGTTTTAAATGAACCGTGCTATCTTTTTGTATATTAACACTTTTCAATTCTTGCACCGCTCATGCCTGAGATGGTGTCGTTTTTACGATAAGGGACCATTATTTTCAGCATTAATCTAGACGCTTTGCAGGCTTTCACCCGAGGCTATTTAGCGATATTTTTCACTTGCGTGGCTGTGTTTTACACATTGCGCATCGTGCTTTCAAAGCGCAAACATGGCGAAGAGTTGATTTTTCCTGGGCAAGCCTATTGTGGCGACTGGTGGAATCACATGGCCTTTCGGGTGTTTCGCATCACTATTTGGTTAGTGTGCCTGATCCGCTGGCCTTGGCCGCAAGCGGATAGTTATCTTGGAATTTTGCAACCGCTATATCAAAACAGTGTTGTTGTTATCATCGGCACCGTATTGATGACCGGCGGTTTTGTGAGTGCGGCGCTGATTAACCTAAACCTTAATCGTCACTGGCGCAGTGGTATTGACCGCCAAGGGCCGCAGCTGCTGCAAACCCAAGGGGTTTATAGCATTTCCCGTAACCCTATGTTTGTTGGGGTTGGCATAGCGCAGCTAGGCTTTTTTATGGCTTTGCCTTCGGCGTTTTCACTGTTGTGTCTTATTGTCGGTTGGCTCACTTTGTATCGACAAACCCAGGCTGAAGAGGCGCATTTATGTTCAGTATTCGGTGAGCGTTACCGAACTTATCAACGCCAAGTACGGCGCTGGATATAAAAAGAAAGCGGCGCAAGGCCGCTTTCTTTTTATAAGCGCTGATTAAGGGCAACTGATGGTTGCACCTTTATCGGTTTTTTTCTGCAGCCGAATATCGGCAACGCTGACTATCAACTTGCCTTGCGTCGTAAGCTCAAACGGCACTACGGTGTGGGCAAGTTTAAACCCTTGTTTAGTAAAGCATTGGCTATCAATACTGAGCGCCCGCCACGTATTAGCGGGCAGGGTACGCAGTTGCTCAGTGATATCGACTTCGCTGTGGCATGCGCCCGGTGTGTCGCCTTCGCTCTCACAATTCATGATCACCTTCACCGCAGCACTAGGTGCTTGTTCAACCATGACCTGCATGCTCAATACCGCCTCGCTGCCTAGCTTGGCTTGTAAGTCTTCGCGGAAATAGCTTTCGCTGGCTAGGCGCATGCCCGCGCGAGCGCTGCCATCAAAGCTTAGCTTGCGGGCATCTTCTTGCACTTGTTTATCAATAGTGCGATAGCTCAGTGCGCCCAAGGTGTGAGTATTGGCACTCACAGGGAGCACTTGTTCGCCAGAATAAAGCGCCATCTGCCACGGTTTTTGCACGGTACCAGTAAATAGGGCAACATCGTGTTGTTGTGCGCCCTCGGTGCTAACTTGCTCATTAAGCTCATCGCTTAAGACGTTGTCATCGCCATAGCTGAGGCCAAAACCATAAGGTAGCAAGGGCTGATAATCGCTATCACCGCGATTAACAATCTGTGTGGGGGCTTTTGGCCAGGAGTAGCTCAACCGACCGCTAAAATCGTATTGCACCTGGTCTTGAGCATCGCGAAACAGCACATCGGCCACCGCTTGGCCTTCTGAGCCCGGTAGCCAAGCAGCTACGAAAGCATCAGAGGCATTGAGCTCGGGGTTGACCCACATAGGTCGGCCACTGATAAACACTGAAACGACGGCAATGCCTTGTTGTTTGAGGCGTTTAAGCAGCGCTAGATCGCGCTTATCGCCGCTCTGGTACTCCAGTGTTGCACGGTCGCCATGACCCTCGGCATAGGGGTCTTCGCCAAATACCACAATAGCCACATCAGGCTTTTGTTGGTAGCTACCATCAACGCTGAGTACGGCCTGCCCACCACCTTGTGTAATTTGGGCTTGGATTCCATCCCAAATAGACGAGCCGCCTGGAAAGTCTTTATTCTCGTTGTTTGTGCCCTGCCAAGTGATGGTCCACCCTCCAGACTGCTTACCGATATTGTCGGCAGCGTCGCCAGCAACGAGCACCCGCTGTTGCCTTTTGAGCGGCAGCAACTGGCCTTTGTTCTTTAGTAACACCAGCGATTCCCGTACCGCCTGACGCGCTACTTCGCGGTGCGCCTGCTGACCAATCAAATCGGTGTTATTGGCGAACTGGCGTTGAGCTGGGCTAGGCTTGGAAAATAATCCGGCCCGCAGCTTCACCCGAAGGATGCGACGCACCGCATCATCGATACGGCTGGTGGCAATTTCACCGCTTTTTACCTGCGCTAAGGTGTTGTTGTACAATGCTTTCCAATCACCTGGCACCATAAAGATATCCAGTCCGGCATTGATCGACTGAGCACAGCTGTCGTTACTACAGCCCTTTACTTGGCCGTGACCATTCCAGTCTCCGACAACAAAGCCATCAAAGCCCATCTTTTCTTTTAGTACTTCAGTAAGCAGATATTTGCTGCCATGAATCTTTTCGCCATGCCAACTATTAAAAGAGGCCATCACTGATTGCGCCCCGGCGTTTAAACCGCCAACATAGCCGCCAGCATGAATGTTAAAGAGCTGCTCTTCAGAGCTGATGTTATCACCCTGGTCGTCGCCATTAACGGTGCCGCCATCGCCAACAAAGTGCTTTACTGTGCTGATCACTTGGCCTTCACCCAAAAAGCCCTCGCCCGGTTTGCCTTGTAAGCCAGTGACAATCGCATGGGCGTAGTCACGAATTATTTCTGGGTCTTCCGAGTAACCTTCATAAGTGCGGCCCCAGCGATCATCTCGCACTGCCGCTACCGTTGGCGCAAAGACCCAATCGATACCCGTTGCCAGCACCTCTTTGGCGGTGATACGGGCAATCTTTTCTATGAGTTCAGGGTTATTAGCGGCGCCAAGACCAATGTTATGCGGGAACAAGGTCGCACCAATCACATTATTGTGACCATGCACCGCATCGGTGCCCCACATCGTCGGTATGGTGCTGCCATCAAGCGAGTCATCTACAGAGGCTTGATACATTTTTTCAGCGAGCGCAACCCAATCACTGACCTTGGCGTGCTTGTCGTTATTAGGGAAGGCACCGCCACCATTGAGGTAAGAGCCAAACCCGTAGCGACGCATGTCTTCAACGCTGATGTCACGGATCTCTGGTTGGATCATCTGCGCGATTTTTTGCTCCAGCGTCATACCCGCCAAAATCTTTTCAACTTGCGCTTCCACATCGTGATGTTCAGCCACGGTGCTTTCGCTTTTTGGCCAAATTGCGTCGTTATTGGTTGGTGTAGCGACTGAGCCACTGGTGTGTGGTTGCTCAGAGCAAGCACCAAGTACCAATGCCGCCACGCTGACGGCTAGATATTTTATTTTACCTGTCATTGTTATTTTCCTGATTCGATAACGGCGGGAGTCGCGCCCTTGAGACCATAGTAGGCAATGTACACATAACATAGCGCTGGCAGCAGGAATGACCATTGTAGCCCAATCCCATCAGCAAGCATGCCTTGCAGCAACGGAATAATGGCGCCACCGACAATGGCCAGACACAAAATGCCAGAGCCTTGCGCGGTATGCTTGCCCAGCCCATTCAGGGCCAAACTGAAAATAGTGGGGAACATCACTGAATTGCATAAACCAACGGCAAGAATGGCCCACATTGCCAAGTAGCCATCGAAAAACACTGAAATGAGTACCAAGGCAAAAGCACTGACGGCGTTAAAAGCAAGAACTGTGCGACCGGAGATTTTTTGCATCACTAAGGCGCCGATGAAGCGCCCTACCATGGCACCGCCCCAATAATAGGCAATGTATTTCGCCGCTTGTGCTTCATGCATATTGGCGATGTTTTCCTGGTTAAAGAAGTTCACTAAGGTACTGCCAATGGCCACTTCAGCGCCGACATAAACAAAGATGCCAAGAGCACCTAAGGTCAGGTTACGATGACGCCATGCTGACCCTGATACGGCATCAACTCCCACTGTTTGGCCGCTCAACTTGGGTAGCGTCAATTTGGCGAAAATACCGGCGAGCAGAAGTAATGCGCCGGCGAGCATAAGATAAGGGACCTGCGTTGCTGATGCGTCTCCCTTTATGACTTCAGCGCCTTCTGTAAAGATAAGGATTGAGCCAAAAAATGGCGCCACCGTGGTGCCCAATGAGTTGAACGCTTGGGTCATGGTCAACCTTGCCGGCGCCGTTTCTTGCGGCCCTAACGCGCTGACATAGGGGTTGGCCGCCACCTGTAACACCGTGACACCCGCAGCCAATACGAACAGCGCGATTAAAAATAGGGCATAAGCGCCACTGCTTGCTGCCGGGTAAAACAACAAACAGCCAACGCAGGCAACAGCCAGACCTAAGACAATGCCTTTTTGATAGCCGATGCGCCCCACTAAGTTTCCGGCGGGAAGCGAGACGATAAAATAGGCACTAAAAAAGCAAAACTGCACCAGCATCGCTTGGGTGTAATTAAGCTCGAATGCCCCTTTAAGGTAAGGGATCAAAATGTCGTTGAGGCAGGTAATGAACCCCCACATAAAAAACAGTGAGGTCAGTGCAACCAGCGCAAAACGGTAATTGCCGCCGCTGCTCGATGGCTGCGCCTGCGCAGATTCTTGCTGCATGGATAGGGCCACGGTGTTCTCCTATTGATCTTTTTAAGGAAAGCGCTTACATTTAGTTATGAAAGCGCTTACATTTTTATTTGATAATTACAGAAAGCGCGCATGAATTCAAATAAAAACCCAAAAGGGTTGCAAACGGACTGAGTAACACAGATGCCTAAATTGACCTTGCCTACCGAATCCAAGATGTTGCAACGCGACTTTATTTACGGCGTCGCGACGTCCTCGTTTCAAATAGAGGGGGCAAGAGCAGCGCGCTTACCTTGTATTTGGGATACCTTTTGTCGTCAGCCGGGTGCCATCGTAGACGGCAGTCATGGCGATGTCGCTTGTGAACATATCGCTCGTTGGCAACAAGATGTCGAGCTCATAGCCAATCTTGGTGTCGATGCGTATCGGCTCTCAATTGCTTGGGGTCGAGTAATGGATGAGCACGGGCAGCCCAACCAAGAGGGGATCTGTTTTTATCAGAATTTAGTGGCGGCACTCACGGCGCAGGGCATCAAAGTCTTTGTCACCTTATACCACTGGGATCTGCCACAGTATTTAGAGGACCAAGGTGGGTGGCTCAACCGGCAAACGGCTTATGCCTTTGCTGAGTATGCCGATGTTATTTCTCAAGCACTCGGTGAGCAGGTTTATTCTTATGCAACGTTAAATGAACCGTTTTGCTCTGCGTATCTTGGTTACGAGGTAGGCATTCATGCGCCCGGCAAAAAGGGTCAGCGCTATGGTCGCCAAGCGGCGCACCACCTGCTGCTTGCTCATGGCTTAGCCATGCAGGTACTTAGACGCACGGTCCCAAACAGTGAATGCGGTATTGTGCTGAACTTTTCTACTGCCTACGGCGCAAGTAGCAGCGCTGCCGATACACATGCGGCGCAACTGGCCGACCAATATCATAATTTATGGTACTTACAACCGCTGCTTGAAGGCCGTTACCCTGACGTGCTGGCACTCTTGCCTGAAGATGTGCGCCCTGAAATTGGTGCCGATGACATGGCTATTATCAGCGTTAAAAACGACTTTATTGGTATCAACTACTACACCCGTGCGGTGTTTGCCAGTGATGGTAAAGGTTGGTTCGTTCAGTGTGAACCCACAAAAATGCCATTAACCGCTATGGGCTGGGAAGTGGTTCCAGAGGCATTTGAGAAATTACTGGTTGATTTACACCAACGCTTTTCATTGCCGCCACTGTATATTACCGAAAATGGTGCCGCCTTCGATGACGAGGTTGTTGATGGCGCCATTCATGATAAGCCACGTATCGACTACTTTAATAGCCACCTTAACGCGGTACACAATGCCATTGAACAAGGTGTCAATATTCGTGGTTACTTTGCATGGTCGTTAATGGACAACTTTGAATGGGCGCTTGGTTACAGCAAACGCTTCGGTATTGTTCATGTGGATTACCACACGCAGCAACGCACCTTGAAAGACAGTGCGCTGGCATATAAAGGCTTGCTTGAGAATAGACTCTAAGCGCGCTTTATATTAGCTTTAGGCCTCAAAGGACAATCTAAAAGAATAAACATGGCAACCATTTACGAAGTTTCAAAAGCAGCGGGCGTGTCTTTGGCCACCGTCTCCAGAGTGATGAACGGCAATGTCCGGGTCAGTGAACGCACCCGGGATAAAGTGCTTAAAGCCATGACCGAATTGGGCTACAAACCCAATGCCATTGCCCAGTCGCTGGCTTCTAATTGCAGCAACAGCGTTGGCTTATTGGTGTCAGCGCTGCATGGTTCGTTCTTCGGCGATATGATGAGTACGGTTGAGAATGTGTTGCGAAAAGCAGGCAAGCATGTGGTGATCACCGCCGGCCACAGTGATGAAGAAAAAGAAAAACAGGCCATTGAATTTTTACTCGATCGTCGCTGTGACGCCCTCATTTTACATGCCGAAGCGGTCAGTGATGAGTATTTGCTCGAGCTCGCCAAAGGTGATGCACAAATCATTCTTATTAACCGTAAAATTGATGCTATCAGCGAGCGTTGTTTTTACACCGATAATGAACTGGGTGGTTACCTGGCCACTAAAGCAGCATTGGATGCCGGACATAAGGATATTGCTTATATTAGCGGGCCATTATTCAAAGGCGATGCTAAAGAGCGCTTGGCGGGGCATCAGCGTGCTTTGGCTGAGGCCAATATTACATTTAACGATGCGCTATTAGTTGAGGGCGGCTATCATGAAGCGGAGGGTGCGCAAGGGTTGGAACAGCTCTACAGAGCAAAACACAGATTCAGTGCATTGATTTGCGCCAACGATGAGATGGCCTCAGGGGCGATGACCGCAGCCCGTGAGCTTGGCATCGCGATCCCCGAGCAACTGTCGATTATTGGCTTCGACAACGTGTTGTTTGCTCGTTACTTGTATCCAAAATTAACCACCATAGACAACCCCATTCGGTTGATGGGTGAGGCGGCCGCGCACTGGGTCTTGGCACATGTGTACCAGCAGCGGGGGGTCGCCGAGCCTCGTAATCTGTTTGCGCCTTCGTTGGTTGCCCGCGACTCATTGGTGAGTGCACCATGATCAAAACCCTGCCTCCGGCGTTATTTTATACGCTTGTTGTTTCTTTGGGAGGCTTTATCTTCGGCTTCGACGCGTCGGTGATCTCTGGCGCGGTTGGCTTTATTGTTGACGATTTCCACTTAAGTAGTTGGGAGCAAGGGTTCGTTGTGAGCTCGCCAACGCTTGGTGGGCTATTAGCCACTTGCTTTGCCGGTGCTATTAGCGATGCCATCGGTCGGCGCAAAACCTTGATTGTAATTGCTGCATTGTATTTAGTGTCGGCGCTGGCTTCGGCCTTTGCACAAAGTTACTGGATGCTGATTGCGGCGCGCTTTATTGGCGGCATGGCATTTTGCTCATTGATGGTTGCGCCCATGTATATTGCTGAAATTAGCCTGCCCGAGCATCGCGGTAAGTTGGTGTCGATCAACCAATTGAATATCGTGTTGGGCTTTTCGGTGTCTTATTTTACCAATTACTATTTACTGAACTTAGCTCAATCCGAGGCTGGCTGGGCGCAAAGCCTGGCTATTAATGAGCATTTGTGGCGCTGGATGCTCGGGCTGGAAATCGCCCCAGCACTGTGCTGGTTACTGTTGTTATTTTTTATTCCTCGCAGCCCACGGTGGCTACTGATGCGTCAACAACATGAAGAGGCGCAAAGCGTTGCCGCTCGCCTGTTTAGCGCACAACGTATTGATGAGCAATTACGCAGTATGCGAGCCTCATTGCAGCATAAAGTAGCGCCGCTATCGCAACGTATTCGATTGTTAGCCGGGCGGCGTGTGCGTTTTGTGTTATTGATTGGCCTGCTGGTGGCCGTGGCTCAGCAGATCACCGGCATCAATGTTATTTTCTTTTATGCCCCCACTATTTTTGAGCAAAGTGGTGTAGGCACTAACGCAGCCTTTGCCCAAGCACTGTGGATAGGCTTAGTGAATGTCGTGTTTACGGTGGTCGCCATGCTGTGCATCGACCGTTTTGGCCGACGTCCTCTACTGCTCTTGGGTTTGGGCGGCATTATCGTCAGCATGGCCTTGTGTAGTTGGGGTTTTAAACAAGCCAGCTACCATATTGACGATACCAAGCTGCGCGCGTTGCAACAGCAACTACCGACCACTGTGGTGAGTCAGTTAAGCCCTATGCGGGCTCATATTTTCAGCGATGATGTTACCTTTAAAGCGGCATTGACTCAGCATTTAGGGGTCCAAGATGCGCGCAAACATGAAAGTGCGATCCTCAGTGAAGCGATCACCATGAATGCCACCTTGGTGCTGTTGGGGATCACCCTTTTTGTGGCGTCATTTGCGTTATCTCTTGGGCCGGTGATGTGGGTGATGTTTGCGGAGATTTTCCCGAATACTGTGCGGGCGATTGCCATATCTGCGGTCACTGTAGTGAATAATGCAGTGAGTTTTGCGGTGCAGCTTGTGTTCCCCTGGGAGCTTAGCCAATTCGGGGCAGCGGCGACTTTTGCCATTTACGGTATTTTTGCATTGATTGCATTAGCGCTGGTATGGCGTTATCTGCCAGAAACCAAGGGCAAGTCGTTAGAGCAGTTAGAGCTGAGCTTGCGCAGCTAAGTGTACGACACCACTACCTACACCCGCGCGGCAATGTTCGAAGCCGCGTTAGTGTAGAGCAATTTGAAACAAAAACCCTTATCAAAATTATCGATTAATCTAATCTGTTTTTCTCGCTCCAATAGATTGGAAAACTGGTCTATATTTACCCTCGATTAACAACCCTCCCATTAGGAGCGAAGATTATGCGCAACAAAGCAATTCCTTTGGCGACTGCCATTGCCATGGCAGTGTCATCAGTCGTATCGATGCAGGCTTATGCCAGCGAGCCGAAATCAAACCAGTTTTGGTGGCCTGAGCAGCTTGATTTAAGCCCCCTTCGAGCTCATGGCGTGGAGTCACACCCTTATGGTGAAGAATTTGACTACGCTAAGGGCTTTGAAAGCCTCGACCTTGATGCCGTTAAAGCCGACATTCGTGCGGTACTAACAGACTCGCAAGATTGGTGGCCAGCAGATTATGGTCACTATGGACCTTTCTTCATTCGTATGGCCTGGCACGCAGCTGGAACCTACCGTGTATTTGATGGTCGCGGTGGCGCAGGTGGCGGGCAGCAGCGTTTTGACCCACTCAACAGCTGGCCAGATAACGCCAACTTGGATAAAGCGCGCCGCCTACTGTGGCCAATTAAACAAAAATACGGTCGCAATATCTCTTGGGCTGATTTAATGGCCCTGACCGGAAATGTTGCCCTAGAAGATATGGGCTTTAAAACCTTTGGTTATGCCGGTGGTCGTGAAGATGACTGGGAGCCAGATTTGGTTTACTGGGGCCCAGAGGGCAAAATGCTGACCGACGAGCGTCGTGACAAAAAAGGTAAGCTCAAAGGGCCACTTGCTGCTGTTGAAATGGGGCTGATTTATGTCAACCCTGAAGGTCCGCATGGCAAGCCCGATCCCTTGCTCGCAGCACGCGATATCCGTATGTCTTTTGGTCGTATGGCGATGAACGATGAGGAAATTGTGGCGCTTATTGCCGGTGGCCACACCTTTGGTAAAGCCCACGGTGCGAAAAAGCCTGATTGCGTGGGCGCAGAGCCAGCAGCGGCTGAGTTAGAAGACCAAGGTTTTGGTTGGAAAAACAAATGTGGCAAAGGCAACGCTGAAGATACGATCACCAGTGGTCTTGAAGGTGCATGGACTGTGACCCCAACGCAGTGGAGCATGAACTACCTCGACAACTTATTTAATTTCGAGTGGAAGCAAACCAAGAGCCCGGCCGGTGCCACACAGTGGATCCCGACCAATGAGTCGGCGAAGAACTTAGTGCCAGATGCCCATGTTAAAGGTAAGCGCCATGCGCCGATTATGTTTACTACCGACATCGCGCTGAAAAAAGACCCTGAGTTTCGCAAAATTGCTGAGCGTTTTCGCGCCAATCCAGATCAATACGAGCTGGCATTCGCAAAAGCATGGTTTAAGCTAAATCACCGCGATTTAGGTCCGCGTGCTCGTTACCTTGGCGACGAAGTTCCTGAGGAAATCTTAATCTGGCAAGACTACATTCCAGAGGTTGACCATGAACTGGTCACTGAGCAAGACATCAGTGCACTTAAAGAACAAATCCTAGATTCAGGATTAACCGTGCCAGAGCTTGTTCGTGTGGCATGGGCATCAGCGTCTAGCTTCCGTGGCAGCGATATGCGTGGCGGAGCCAATGGTGCGCGCCTACGTTTAGCGCCGCAGAAAGATTGGCCGGTGAACAACCCTGAGGAAGTGGCCAAAGTATTAAAGGTACTGGGCGACATTCAGCAAGACTTTAACCGCCAAGGCGGCGACAAACAGATTTCATTAGCGGACCTTATCGTCTTAGGAGGCGCTGCTGCCATTGAAAAAGCAGCCAAAGACGCGGGCCATGAAATTACGGTGCCGTTTAAACCAGGACGTATGGATGCATCGCCAGAGTACACAGACGTTGAGTCGTTTGCGGTACTTGAGCCAACCGCTGATGCGTTCCGTAACTACTACGACAGTGGTTGGAAATCGCCTACCGGTATGCTGGTTGAGCGTGCCAACCTGTTGAACCTAAGTGTGCCGGAAATGACGGCGCTACTGGGCGGCATGCGTACCTTGGATGCCAACTATAAAGGCATGGATCATGGCGTGTTTACTGACCAACCAGGCACATTAAGCAATGACTTCTTTGTCAACTTGCTGGATATGTCAACGAAATGGAGCAAGTCAGATAAACAGCAAGGTATCTATCAAGGCCACGACCGCCAGAGCGGCGAGTTAAAGTGGACGGCGACACCGGTTGATTTGATTTTCGGCTCTAACTCAGAGCTACGTGCCATCGCTGAAGTGTATGCGTCTCAAGATGCCGAGAAAAAGTTTGTTGAAGACTTTGTGGCTGCTTGGACCAAGGTGATGACAGCGGATCGCTTTGACCTAAAATAAAATTGTGATGTTACCCACCAAGGCCACTGTTGAGTGGCCTTTTTTATGTTTCCCTATATTATGTCGAAAGCACACCAGCCAATTAAGTGTTGAGCACGGTGCAGCAAGAAAAGAAAGAAGTTTACCTCTCGAATATTCAAGGTGTTTTTGAACAGCAACCAAGGAGATGGAGTTTTGAACAGTTTAGCGAATAAATACCTTTTTACGCTGACTTTATTGTTCAGCCAAGTGAGTTGTGCTGCGAGCTCAGCGGAGACGGTACAAAATTGCGTACAGCAAACTCTGGGCTTAGAGGTTGTTAGAACTGATCCAATCAATCATCGTTTTTTTGTTGTGCCTAATACCCAATTTACAGTCGAGTCATTGTTGAACTTAGCCCTAGATCAGTGCTTCGATGAAATGAGTTGGCGAGACGATTGGAGCATTAGTGTGTTCTCCAATGCTAAATACGCAGGCTACAAAGACGAAAAAGACATCATTCCTTTGCATGCAGATAACAAGTGGATAAACGCATATTTGGCAGAAATAGACAGTAGCGGTGTTACCCTAACCCCTGCAAAGCCTTAACGTTCCCCATTAACGAGCTGCTTTAACGATGAAGCAGCTTGTCTTGTCAGCAACTCACCTACTCAAGAACGCAATCATTAACGGTTAGCTACTGCAAAAAGTTATTCCTTCTTTGTTACAGCTGCTAACACCTCACAGCGCCACTCGCGCCGCAAAGCTAGCCTCATAGTAATGACACAGTAGCATCATGGCGAAAGCCATAGGGCACACGCCATGGTGGCTACCTCACCCTAACCAAAGGAGTGTTTATTATCAGTACGATTAATCTTGCCGCCTATTGCAGTGGTGATTTTGGTCCCGGGATCACCAACGAATGCATTGGCGACGCGCAGCAAAGTGGTTTTACCACGCTTATTCTCTGGGCCATGCATATTGGCCGCGCGGGTGATTTAAATAACAGTAACTGCCAAGCCGTGCCCGGCCAATCTTGGGGGGGAGTTGGTGTTCAATGATGGCAATATCCGCATCACCGATGGCGACACCTTTAACCCCAATAATGACGCCGACATAGCCGCTTGGCCTAGTAAGTTGGCGCAGCTAAAACAATATGGCTCCAAGGTAGAAAAAATCTTTATTTCTATTGGTGGTTGGGGAGTATGCGATTTTCAAGCTATTGAGTATATGTTGGAAAGTGGCATGCGCGAGCAAATTAAAGCCAACTTTAAAACGTTGCGAGAGGCCTTTACGGTCGATGGCGAGTGCCTAATTGATGGCGTTGATTTCGATAATGAAGAGGTGGTGAAAGCAAGCACGATTACTGAGTTTGCCAAAATCCTGTTTGATCTGGGTTATCAGGTCACCTTTTGCCCTTACCAACAGCCCTCGTTGTGGCAGGGGTATATGCAAACCTTGTGGGATAAGGGCTACCGCGTTAGTTGGTGGAATCTACAATGTTATTCCGGTGGTCGCGGTAATCTTGAGCGCTTACAACCTTGGTTAGATGCGCTTTCGGCCGTTGTTGGTGAAGGGCAGGGCGGCGCTTATCTGGTCGCAGGCTTAGCGGTAAAAGGGGCCTGCGACTCCAACCCAGAGCTGTGCCCTAGCGCGTTCTGCCAATCCTTCGCTGCAGTGAGTGAGCAGGGTCTTGCCGGTGGCTTTATATGGAAGTATGACGCTGTATTCAGCAATAAAACCGCCTGTGATGATGCCATTCCCACGGCTGCCAGTTATAGCAAAGCCATTACGCAAGGCCTGAACAATGACTGTGATTAGCAGTGTCTAATGATCTAGAGGAATAAAGTGTATACCGACACACTGGCTGGCCTGACGGTCAGCTTGGTGCCAATTCGGTCGTTCAACCACCTCATTTCTGGACAGAAACGTGTTTGAGTAACCCTGAGATCCGATATTCAAAATAGGAAAATTTATCTCTTCATTTGACACTTGTTAAAACAGCCAATATACTACATACCAACCGGTCGGTTTTGGTAATTAAATGAGTAGAAAGCAAAGAGTGATTGAAGCAGCAACTCAGCTGTTTGCTGAACAAGGATTTGAGAAGGCACCTATCTCTCTTATCTGTGAAGTAGCGGAAGTTTCAAAGGGTACGGTATTTCATCATTTTAAGAATAAAGATGAAATTCTACGGGCTGTATTTATACATATCACTGAGCTTATTGAAGAAGCTGATAAGAAAGATGAACACATTGAAAGTGAAGAGCTTTTGCTACCCTCGTTGATTGAGTCCATCTTTGACGGAATGACGATTCCAGAACATAGGCAGATGTACCAGTTCAACTTTAATGTGATGGTTCACCCTGTAACACGAGCTATCGTTGCTGATTTAATCAAAGAACGATATCAAGGGTTGCAAAGCACTACAGAAGAGGTGTTTCGTACTTTAGGACACGACAACCCTTCGATAATTACAAAGATGTTTATTGCTGAGATTGACGGTATAGCTATGAACTACTTATTAAATGACGACTTTCCTATTGAATCAATAAAGTTCGAGTTCATTAAAAAATACTGTCGTTAAGCATCTAGAAATCACGTCTGACTGCGTGATTTTTTTAACAAAAACTAACATACCAACTGGTCGGTACCTGAACTAAGAGGCGGAAAAAAATGAAAACACCATATCAAATTCAATACGAGGCATTTGCTAAAGCAGGTGGTCTATACGATGAAAGACATGCAAAGTTATATGCAGAGTTTGCTGATAACCTTATTGCAGACGGTAGTTACTCGATTGTGTATGAGGGAGTAGCTCACGCCTGCTATACACCAATCACGATTGATAAGGCACCGCATCTTAAATGCTACGTACTAGCACCACTTGCAGTATTGCCTGACTACCAAGGGAAAGGCTACGCAACACGATTGATGGAAGAAGCAGAAAAGGAATTGGACGCTGACGTGATCTTTGTTATGGGTGAACCGTTCCATTATGGAAACCGTTACAACACGCCTCACAATGTGTTGCCACCAGTAAAAACTCAAGCACCTTTAGAGTGTTGGTTTGCAAGAGAACTAACACAAGGCGCACTAGATGGTATTGGCGAATCGACTTCAACTCTGAAAGGTCCTTACGCTGAACCAGTGATGTGGGGACATCCAAGTGAGCAAGTGTAATTAATATGGAACCCCCTCATACCTAAAGCCTATTGATTTAGGTATGAGATATAGCTTATGCCACAAAAGATCTTTATGCGATTAGATATCGCAACGACCGAGTTGTGGTTATGAAATAAAATAAATAACAAGGCCATTTTTGAATAAAACACAATTTAGCATTGTATAAACTCGTGTTTGGCGCAAAGTTCGACAGGCACAAATCCAAACTAACCATAAGGAACAATTTTTAAATATAAGTGGAGAGATCCTTTGAACATATCGAAACAAGAACAACGCGTGCTTCATACGTTAGCATTGGGCGGAGAAATTCGTTGCTATCGAAATGAGAATAACAAATTAGTTGAGATCACTTGCTTCACCCGTGAGGGTTATGGGTTAACTAATTGCAATATGGAAGTCTTTAAAAAGCTGAAAAGTAAAAGATTGATCAGCTCAAAAGGTGGCAAGCCTTATCGTATTACGATGTTAGGAGCAACTTCTGTTCAGGCTCAAATGAATCAGCGTTAATAGTTAAAGGCTAACAATAGTAATTTCAAAGCATAGATGCTGAATCGATACCTTAGATGAGATAGTAGTAGATTTAGCATCTGTATAATAATTTTTTGAATGGGTTCAGATGAACGGTGTCTAAAAAACACATTACAATATTGTAATTCTATTTCCAGAGGCGAAGTTTTTAATACGTTTATGGGTTAAGCTCTGACGTAACGGTGACAGTTTTTGAAGCTGCAAGAGGCCTTGTTGGAGACTGTAAGATCTTCTGTGTAAGTGGCTGTTAATCATAGTGATACGCGGTCACTGTACATAATCATAAACTGACTCATTGCCGCTTTCCAATCTCTAATTGGCATTGTCCATTTCTTCGATATCTGGTGAAGCGCCAGATACAGTATTTTCATCACTGAGTCGTCAGTCAGGAACGACCGTCTGGTCTTGGTTATTTTCCGCAGGCTGGCGTTTAGAGACTCGATGGCATTAGTGGTGTAAATGACCTTACAGATTTCAGGTGGATAGTCGAAGAAGACGCTCAGTCGTTCCCAGTTATTGCGCCAAGACAAGCTAATTGTTGGATGTTGGTCATCCCATTTATCAGCGAACTCTGCCAGAGCCAGTTCCGCTTCGGCCAGTGTGGTTGCACCGTAAATACGTTTCAGGTCAGCGGCAATGACCTTGCGTTGTTTCCAGTTTACATAGCGCAGCGAGTGGCGAATTTGATGTACGATACACAGTTGCACCTGTGTTTTCGGGTAAACCGCCTCGATGGCTTCAGGGAAGCCTTTCAGACCATCGCAGCAAGCAATGAAGATGTCCTGCACGCCACGGTTTTTAAGTTCGTTCATCACAGACAACCAGAACTTAGCGCCTTCGGTTTGAGCCATCCACAAGCCTAACAGCTCTTTTTCACCATCGGTGTTGATGCCGAGCGCTAGGTAAACCGATTTGTTCTGTACCGCACCGGAATCGCGGCTACGTACCACTAGGCAATCCAGATAAACGACAGGATATAACGCATCCAGCGGACGTTGCTGCCACTGCTTTACTTCATCCAGCACTTCATTAGTCACTTGAGAGATAAAGGTTGGTGAGACTTCCACACCATAAGATTCCTCGAAATGGGCCTGGATATCACGGGTTGTCATGCCTCGCGCATACAACGAGATAATCCGGTCATCAAAGCCGTTGAGCTGCTTCTCGCCCTTTTTAATGAGCTTGGGTTCGAAACTACCGCTGCGGTCACGAGGGACATCCAGATCGATTTCGCCGTGAACTGAACGTACTTTTTTGTTGGTTTTACCGTTTCTGGAGTTGCCGGAATTCCTGCCTTCCGGTGCATGTTTAGTGTAACCAAGATGTTGTTCCATCTCGGCGTTTAACGCTCGCTCAGCAACCTTCTTGGTGAGCTGTTTTAGTAATCCGGCTTCGCCGAGGATGTCTTCGGGGGAATCACAGCCTTCTAGAAGCTGATCGATAAGTTTGTCTGATATTGGCATTCTGCATTTCCTTTCAACAGGTTAAGAATGCCACTTACACAGATATTTTTACACTCTCGACTTCGAATATGGCATACGAATTATTATGTTTTTCTTCGCAGTTCGGAGCAGCAATAGTAAGTACTCTTTTGGTACAAACACTTCAAATTGCCCACCTTTATTAAATCCATACTCTGCATTTAATTCATATTGGCTTGAAAGTAGCTCAAACTTCATATGATAATAGTTTGAATACTTTCCAGCGTTTACTTTGATCTCCGTCGCATAGCTTTGCAATGAAATAAATAAAAGTACCGTAATTAGAATTTGCTTCATACTTCCCTGTACACATAACGCCTTGTTAGGCATTCTCAGCTATACCCATGACAACTTTCATTGAACCATCCGAACCTTCCAATGAAAATGGTACTGATGTTGAATATTTTGAGAATCCCGCTTGCTCCAGTGCTAATTCTATCAATTCCTCTGAAAAACCAATTCCCGGTTCTTCACGTTCTTTTAGCCAGTCCCATTGAACTAAGAAACCGCCCTTTCTTAGCAACAGCTTTAATAGCTTGAGTGTTTCTTGATAATCTGAAACAAAGGCCAATGCAGATGAAGCGACAATGATATCGAAACCACTGCGGAGAACTTGATCATTATCTATCAGCTCTTGGGTAAGCTCACTGTTTATTGCATGTACATTATTGAGGTGTTTACCTTTAAGAACTGAAATCATTTTTTTAGAAGGATCAATAGCCACGACTGAACTAGCTTGATTGGATATTCTCTCAGTTAGAAGACCTGTACCACAGCCGAAGTCCAGTACTTTGCGGCCCTCTAAATCAACATTATTCAATAAAGACTCATGGGCCTTCTGGCAGTATAAGATCACTGCCTCATTGCTGTCCCAGCCGTCAGCATAATCGTCCCAGCTTTCGCTCATTATCTCGATTTCCTCAGATTATCTCTTTGATGCCTAACATGTTTATAGCGAGCGAATCGCGCGTTTTTCTACTACACTACCGCTCACTTTTCCTGAATGGTGTATTTTTAACAGACTAGTTAACTCATTGCCAGAATTATTAAAAATAGCTATTGGTCGTTCTTATCTTGCGACAAAAGCACGCGATTGGGTCGTTTTCTCGACTATATGAGCGATTACGCCATAACTGTTTTAATACACAGTGATTACATGTTTTCAAAGATAAGTTAAGCGGCGACCCAAAAACGGGGGAAATTCGTCGACATCATTTTCATCCAACTTGTGTCAGGAAGGCGGTGAAGGCTGCTTTAACACAGTTGGGGATTACAAAGTTAATTACACCACATTCGTTCGCGCCTCATCTTTTGCAATCAGGAGCCGACATTCGCACAGTCCAAAGTCAATTGGGTCATTCAGACGTTAAAACCACTCAGATTTATACTCATGTTTTACAGCAAGGCGCAAACGGTGTTGTTAGTCCTTTGAGCAAAATTTTCTAGCTTGTTTTGGGGCAGAAACGTGTCAGCGGAGCATTCGCTTTGTGGGATAGAACCAAAGCTATAATAAGTGACAGGGACTTCCTTTTTAACCCTCTTAACCGCCTAAACACAGTGTGTTTATTTTGATATAAAAATGCGCTTTAACATTCGCCTGGATGATCAATCAGCTATCAAGAGTTTGCGCCTGCTTTGGTATACATCGCTGTGTCGGTGTTGTTTGGGTTTACTGCTATATTGCGTTTGCTTAAAAGTTCCGGCTCTGGCAGTGTAAGTTAAGATCTTAATTTAAAGGGAATTATTATTTTGAAGACGTTACTTTGGGTACTGTTATGGGTATTTTCTTTCTCTAGTTATGCACAAACACGGTCTGAACAGAGCCACACTCTCAGTGCTAAGCCCGAAATCACCGTGATCCTTCCCGCCTCCTATAGCAGCGAACAGACAAAAGACTATCCTGTTATTTACGTATTAGATGGCAAGCTCAACGCGCAGCTTGTGGCAAGTATGCTGGCGCGGTTGGCGGTATCTCAAGGGGCGTTTGAGCATATTGTGGTGGGCATTGAGCCTGCTGATCGGCTGCATGACTTTGCCCCGACAGTCAACACCGATCCGCGAGGGCCCGTCGGCGTGGGTGGCGGTGCATCGGCCTTTATTGATTATCTTGAGAGTGAGTTAATACCTGAGGTGAATAGTCAGTACCGAACCAATGGCTACAACACCCTTGCCGGTCACTCCATTGCAGGGCTGTTTGTGATTCATGCGTTTTATTCACGGCCAACGTTGTTTCAAGCTCATCTCGCTTTTAGTCCGGCGCTGTGGTGGTCAACGAGAGCCACGGCTCAGCGAGCCGAACACTATGTGATTTCTGGAATAACCACCCCGAGCTTCTTATACCTCAACATAGGCAATGAGGCGGGGGAAATGAAAAGCGTGTATAGCGGCTTTACCAACACCATTGCTCGCAATCGTTCTGTTGATTTAATTTTGCAATTAGAAGAGTTTACAGACACCCCCCATGACCTAACCATGACGGCGGGTTTGTATAATGCGCTCACCGGGCTCTATCAATACCAACAAGGGCAGAAAGTACACTAGTGCTTGCTCATCGGCGCTCCCCCCTTGCGGTGGTGGCTCGCTCACTGAGCTGATGTCGAGGTATACATTAAGCTGTGGCATAATGCCCCACCTTATTTTATCCAAGGGCGCTGTGGTTGTTTTTTGTTGTTAAGTACCTTGCTTTTCTATCGGGCTGTTTAAGCTGCTTTATGTTACATAGCCATTGGGCTGTGCCGCTTGTTCCCGCTGCCGCTGCAACTGGGTTAATAGGCTCCGTTACTCCCTTTCCAAAACGCTTTGCAGGCCACCCCAATGCCGCTGTGTATGCCGGGAGCTTTGCGGGTATGTGTTCAGCTGAGCTCATTTCGGGTTACTGGCAACTAGCCGTTATCGCCTTTATTGGCACAACGCTGTACGCATTGACGATGAACCTTTTTACTGGCTTCGGCGGTAAACTTGGAAGCGTGGCCTTTGTCAGTGTAGCGCTATTTATGTTGGTGCAAGGAGGGATAGGTTAATGGTGCTCACTATTGTTATTGCGGTGACTGCTGCGTTTGCCACCTATTTCCTTTCCAAGCTGCGTTACTTCAACGCGCTACGTGCCTCTAGTTTGTTGTCTCTTATTGCGTATGCGCTGTTTTCATTGATGAGCACCCATGCAGAGCTGTATTCAGTGGTTTTCTTTGGCGGCACCTTTGTGGGGATGAGTACCCCAGCGCGCTTTGGCTACTACACCTTAACCAGTGCGGCCGTGTTGTTTGCATTGCTATTTCATTACTTGGTGCCGCATTTACACGGTTATGGCGGCGCCCTCGGGGTCAGCGCGTTTCTCAGTGTGTGCTTATGTCAGCTGGCTATTGTGCTCGGCGCACCGCGCAGCCGTAAAAGTGGGTAGGCTACACGCTATGGTTTGCGTGAAGTTGTCCGCGAATATTATTAGTATTTAGAGCGGGCTGATAATATAAAAAGCGCCCAGATGGACGCTTTTGGGGGTTCCTTTGAGCAGGAAAAACACACTATGAGAAGGGTCTTACGGCGCTACTTGGCCTTGCAATTGCTTGAGGCTTGATTGCGCCGTTTTTAGATTTGCACGGGTAATGGTATTGCGCTTTGTTTTATATGCGGCGCTGAAATCGGCCAGCGCGGCCTGGTATTCGTTTTTCAATGAGTGGGCGATGCCACGGTTGCCATAGGCGTAAGCAGTAAGCTCGCGACGCTTATTGGCATTTACATCTATATCACTGATCAGTTCAATCGCGAGGCTACACATTGAAAGTGCTTCGTCTGCCTTACCTACTTGGATGTGCGCAGCACACTGGTTCACCGACTTCTCGAATGCAGCTTGCTGATCTAACTCAGTGACATTGCCTAAGTTAATTACCTGGTCGTATTGCCCTGCAAGTACTGCTTTTGATGTGTCGTTGTCATCGATGACTGCTAATTTGTAGTCAGCGGCGTAACTACTCGTTAAAAATGTGGCTGTGGTAATGGCTAGAGCTAATTTGAGCGTTTTCACGGTGCTATCCTCGGGTTGTGTGTTTGCTTCGGTATTAACTGTAGGTTTAAAGCTTTTACTCTACAAACGATATAAATCGCACCGTTAAATGAAAAAAATTTATCTATAGATGAATCAGCGAGTTCATCGTGCAGCTGGCCTTCTATGTGAAACTGATAATGTAAAGACAATCAATTAATTAGCCCCAACTTAGGTTATCGCCGTTGGCTAGATGGTCGCGTCTAGGCTTTATCGCCTGCTAAAAATGTTGAAAATAGCAATTATCAGCATGGTGGTTTTTACCTAAATTAAGGACTATGCTTTGACCCTAGCTTGACGCGGTATCTGTTAAGCGCTGACTTTTTGCAATTGAGGCAGATACAACCGTGAAAACTTTAAGCTGGTGGGCGTTGTTACTTTGTTCATTAGGTGTAGCTGGTTATGCGTTATACGCTTACAGCTTTTTGCCTCTCGGCTCGTTGGTGCACCCCGATATGCAAGTGGTGTTTAGTCAACATCAACTGGCTATTTATGTGCATGTGTTTGGCTCGCTAACGGCTTTAGCGCTGGGACCGTGGCAATTTTTGTCTACTCTGCGTTCGCGTTATCCGCAGCTGCACCGTTGGTTTGGCCGTGTTTATCTACTAGTCGGTGTGCTGCTAGGTGGGCTAGCGGGCTTGGCATTGGCACAAACTGCGTTTGGTGGTTTAGTGTCTATCGTTGGCTTTACTGGTTCAGCTTTGGTGTGGTTAATCACTGGGTTTATGGCCTTTTACTGTGTTATGAAAAAGGATTTTGATGCTCATCGGCGTTGGATGATACGCAATTTCTCTGTCACTTTCTCTGCTGTCACCTTGCGCATTTATCTGGGGGCGTTTATGGCGTCAGGCATACCTTTTGCTGACTTTTATCCGCTACTTGCCTGGTTAAGCTGGGTACCTAATCTTCTCATAGCGGATTGGCTATTCAATCGCCATCCTGCGCCCAGATAAAACCAAACAATCCTCAACCCTAATTGACCTATCCAAGGCATCAATCTCATCTTGTGTACAGCACAGACACACTTACAAAGTTTGTAACAACTCTGTCGTTGGAAGCATCACTCAGGTTTGGTAAAAGTAATAATATCAAGGACAAAGCGAAAGGTTGTTGCTTTTGATGTAAGAGCCGCTTTGAGATAACAACAATAATAAGGAAGGTGTAAACGATGAGTTATGCGCTATCAATGCCAGGATTTCAATCAAAATACAAAGTAGTGAATGCCTCGCAAGCCGGGTTTTTATCTGGGCTGTGGCATGGTTTATTAATGCCTGTGTTTTTCATTGTCAGTTTATTTAAAGACGGTGTCAGCATCTACGAAACGAATAACAATGGCAATATGTATCACTTCGGCTACCTGTTGGGCGTGTGGGCCTTTGCTGGAAATACCATTAATATCACCATAGGCCATGCTGTTGTTTAATCTTATAAAGATAAATTGATGTTTTAGGCGAGCTTGCTGACACAATATGCACCCGTTTTTTTAAGCGATGGCTTAGCTGTGTTAGCAGCTCACTTATTGATATAACACGCTACTTTGGTTGTCGATACCAGAGAACTTATCGCGTTACTGTTTATAGGTATTGATCACCCACTGGGTAAAATCAGCCAGGGGCGAGTCAGGTTCAGCCACTTCATGCTCAACTAAATAGTATTTATCTTTGGTCCATAAGGGCTTGTTGACCAATGGCCATAGTAATCCTTCATTAAACCAAGTGCGGCTAATCGGCATGGGGATTAACGCCACCCCCATCCCTTGCTGCGCTGCGCGGGCCACACCAAACATACTATCAAGTTGAATGATCTGCTTGGGCGCGAAATCCCCTGCATAATGGTATTCAGCCCATTGATGCCAAGACCAAGGTCGCGACTGATGGACAATTAGTGGCAGTTCACTTAATGCTTGTTCGCTATTATGTTGCCACTGCTCGTAGGTAGTGCGGTTACAAGCGGGAATATATTCCAACGCAAATAATTCAGTGGCAATGCCACTGACCGGAGTGTCATGCGAGAGAACAATTGATAAATCGGTGCTGCGCACTTTTTGTGTACGGGTGCGCAAAGTGTCGACTTCCAAATTGACATCGGGATGCTGTGAAGTCCATTCACTGAGCACTGGCATCAATAGCTCGCTGGCGAAAAACTCTGGCAAGGCAATGCTAATGGTGACGTTATTATCTTTGTGACTAAAGGTGCGAATGGTCTGCTCAAGATCAGTGATAATAGGCTCTATGGCATCGAAGAAGTTTTTACCTTCGTTGGTCAGTATTATTGCCCGGGTACGGCGCTGGAAAAGTGCGAAGCCAAGCTGCTGCTCGAGCTGTTTAATTTGGTGACTGACAGCCGAAGGGGTGAGGTAGAGTTGCTCAGCCGCTTGTTTGAAACTCAAGCAGCGAGCTGCGAAACAGAATGCGCGAAGTCCTCTAATGGGTGTCTGCATAAGTACTTTTTTGAGTAAAATAGAGAAAAAGCAATTTATAAACCAACTATACACTGGTGTTTAAACTAGGGTATAGCGCACGCAGCCTTTGCTATTGCTTAATTAAAATGTGCTTGCTGCACTAACTCGGTGCAGCGCGAATCGTTATTGTGCACCTACTATTCAAGCAGCCGTCATCCATAACGGCTGCCATTGAAGCACTACATATTACCTAGTGTCACCATCATGGCGGTGTACATTTTGAGGTTGAGACGCAGCTGCTCAGGGGTCATAAATTCATGCTCGGAGTGACCAGTATAGGCTTTGCCAGGCATGGAAGGGCCGAAAGACACGGCGTTATCAAACAATTTGGCATTGGTGCCACCGCCAATGGAGACAAACTTCGCCTGCTCATCGCCGGTATAGTGTTTAAAAATATTTAGTAGGGCGTCGGCGTGCGGGGCATCATCCAATAGCATAGGGGTGCCAATTTCGATATCAACCGCTGCCAGCTCAACTTGGTGGCGACGCTGCCAGTTGTTCAAAGCGCTGTTAATTTCTGTACGCAGTTGCGACTCTGGCTTGCCCTCTGGCCGACGTAAGTTCACCGAGAGGGTGAGCGTGTCGTTTTGGCGCTCAATTAAGGTCGGTGCTACCGTCATTGGGCCCATAAAGTCATGGCTATAGGCAATGTCGCCAAAGTGCTTGCCATAGAGATCTAAGCCAATAAGCTCATTAATAAATAGCAAGGCTTGGCCATCGGCATTGGTTGCCAGCTCCAGATCATTAAACACCGCGCCTAAATGGGCAATGGCATTGACTCCAGATTCGGGCTCCGACGAATGCGCTGAAGTGCCTTTGACGCGAACTAACACTTCATTATCGGCCAGCTCTTCAACTTGAACCTCAACGTCACTGAGCTTTGCCGCGTTGGCACGCAGCATAGCTATAGCTTCGGCACTGGCATTGTGCACCCGCACGCTGGCATCTTCAGGAATTTGGCTTACAAACGCGCCTCCTGTTAACTCACTGACATACATCTGTGAGCCTTGATAAGTACCGCTAAAAGTAGGGGCCACGAGGCTCCAGCCTTTTTCGGCTACCACCACAGGGTAACTGGCATCAATGGTCACCGCATATTTGGGCTGCTGATAGCTTTGCATAAAGGTGCGTAGCGGTTGCCAGTCGGATTCCTCGGCCAAATAAATCATCAGTTCAATGCGGTTATCTAATTGTATGCCCTGGTCTTTAATGGCTTTCATGGCATACAAAGCGGTGGCGATTGCGCCTTTGTCGTCTTCGGTACCCCGGGCGATTAGTTTGCCCGGCTCGGTTGTGCTATCGAGCACAAACGGGCTTTTGGCCCACTTTGATGCATCGGCTGGTTGCACATCGCCATGGGTCACTATAGTCACCTTGTCCTGCTGCTCACCCATGCCGATAAGCACGGTGTAGCCCAAATCTTGATAATCCAAGCCGAGCTGTGCAGCCTTCATTTTCAAAAGGTGTTTGAAGCCAATGAACTCAGGGTTATCAGGTGTTTTAAATGCACTGGTATTAACCGTAGCGAACGACACCATATTCGCGAGGGTGTGAATTTGTGCGTCTTGGTATTCATCGACAGCGTACTGAGCCAGTGCGTCGTGGTAAGTGGGGGTGGCGTGACTTAACCCCGTGTAGCTTAGCAATGCCAATGCGGCAGCGATAAGTGATGACTTCAAAGCAGATCCCGTTAAGATAAGGTTTTGAAGTATATGGTAACCTTTAGTGAAAATATGAACCAGTAATATACTGAATTGAAGATAAAAAACAAAAGGCGCAAAAGCAAGTACACTTAAACACTTAACACCTGTATCGTGGGTATATCTCACACACTCTTATTTAACTAGTTATAAGTAACATTTCAATTTATGGCACCACTAAGAAAGACCAGTTTGTCCATGCAATTAGCCGATGAACTGGGAAAAGCAATAATATCTGGACACTACAATAGCGCCCACGCTTTGCCTACTGAAGCTAAATTATGTGAGCAATACAATATTAGTCGTACAGCCGTACGTGAAGCAGTAAAAATGCTGGCGGCAAAAGGAATAATCTCTTCTCGTCCACGCCAAGGAATACGCATAGAAGACGCTGATAACTGGAATCTTTACGACCCGCAGGTTCTTACTTGGATGCTAGACAGCAACCCTTCGTTATCGATACTCAAGGAGTTCTTGGAAATGAGGCTCGCTATTGAGCCACAAGCCGCAGCTTTAGCGGCTCAGCGTGCTGATAGTGAGTCTATCGCTAAAATAGAACACGCTTGGAAAAACATGGCAGCCTCTGTGGATTGCGACAGTAACTTTCATCGCTACGATATAGATTTTCACCTAGAGTTACTTAACGCAAGTGGCAACCGCTTTCTTCGTCAGCTCAGAGACTTTACCAGTACCGCACTTAATGTCAGTGTTCGTTACACTACACCGATTAAGGGCGACACGCATATGGTTGTTGAGGCGCACAAAAACCTCTTCCTTGCCGTTGCAAATGGCGAAGTCGACAAGGCAAGGGCTTTATCGGTGAGTATGATTGAAGAGGCGATTGCATTAATTGAACAAGTTAACAGGTAACGTTTACAGGCGTCGAGTCGCATATTGTTGGTAATCTACAGGTGCCGCAGCTTTGCGTCGCAGTAACACCACGCTCAGCGCCCACATCACCAAGCCACCGGCAAACAAACTCGCACTGACATAGCCCGTTTCGTTCATCTGTAGACCATAAGTAAGGGCCATGCCCCCAGCCCACGGACCGATTGCATTGGCAGTATTAAAGGCACATTGCACCAGCGCCCCAATCATGGCATGGCCTTGCGGCGAGACCTGCATAAGCAGCGACTGGATCACGGTGCCTAAACCAACACTAAAGCCAATAAAGAAGATCACCCCACACAGCAGATAAATATTTGTGGCTACATTAACATACAGCAACGCAAACAAGGTCGCGCCAAGCAGCGCTGCACCTGTGGTGATAAGCGCAGAGTGATCGGCGGCTTTACCCAGTACATAATTGCCTAAGGTACAGCCTATACCGAACATTACCATGGCGATGGAAATGGTGACGGCAGCGCTTTGCGTAACCTGTAAAATGGTGTCGGCGATATAGGTATAAATACAAAAGACACCACCAAAACCTATGATAATAATTCCGAGAATAGACCAAACAAGTGGATTCTTAAGCACTTCTAACTGATCGCCTAAATGAGTGTGCTCTTTGTTGGCTTGGTTTGGCACCAGCCATAACACCAGCACAAAAGCGATTAAGGCCAGTAGGGCCACCAGAGCTAAACAATAGCGCCATGAGAGTGATTGGCCTATTAAGGTAACGAGCGGCACACCGACAATAGTGGCGATGGTCAGCCCCATAAATACCTTAGCCATAAAGCTTGCGCGGCGATGAGCGGGGGCCAGCTGAGCCGCCAGCAACAGCGCAGTACCAAAATATGCGCCATGAGGGAGGCCGCTTAACAAACGAAATAGCACGAGCTGCTCCAGCGTTTGTGCCATTGCGCTGAGGCCATTGGCAACAAACATAATGGCAACGAATATGGCCAGCGCGTTTCGCTTATTCATGTTTGCGCACACGAGCATAAACACCGGTGCGCCAATCACGACGCCGATGGCATAGGCGCTAATGGCATAGCCACTTTGCCCGGGGGTTACCGCAAAGGTCTCACTGATCAAAGGTAACATGGGCATCATCGAAAATTCGGTCAGACCTAAAATAAAGGTCCCCAAGGCTAACACGAGTAAAATAACGCCAATAGGTTGGCGGCCCTGACTATCAAGGTGGTGCATAAGAACCCTTTTGTAGTAATTGGTTGTGATTATCGGCGTCAATGGAGACAGAAAAACAGGAGAGAGATTGAGTCTGAGACTGTACGACGCCTATTTGTATGATAATTTAAAGTGGCACCCTCAAGCAAGGGTTGAGCTTAGGTTTGTACCCTGAATTCGAATGCAGCGCCAGCCTCACACCGACGCTATAAGGGGTCGTTGTTAGTAGTCGAATTTATGTTGGCTAAACAGGCTTTGTACCTGTTGCCATACCGGGCCGGGTTGGCCGCTGCCAATGACTTGATCGGCGACTTTAACCACCGGACCGACTTCTTTGGTTGCCGAGGTGATCCATACTTCATCGGCGTTAAGTAATTCCGCTTTGCTGATCACTCGTTGTTGCACAGCAAAGTCGCTGTGCTCGGCTAAAATAGTGAGGATCAGCCAGCGGGTGATCCCGGGCAGAATCTGATGATCTAACGGCGGGGTGCTGATCACGCCATCTTTGACGATAAACACATTGCTGGAGCTTGCTTCGGTAATCTGCTCATCACTATTGAATAAGATGGTTTCTTTGTTACCTGCCGCCGCGCCGCTTTGATAATGCATCACATTGCCAAGCAATGCGGTGGACTTAATGTTACAGCGTTGCCAGCGTTTATCTTGCTCGAGGGAAACATGGTAGCTGGTGGCTAATTCCGGATCGCAAACCGGCTCGCCGGGCAGTTCAAAGCAAAAGGCGAAAACCGTGGGCGTGATACCTTGCGGGTAGGCGTGGTTGCGTTTGCTATCGGCCCCACGGCTAACATGCAGATAGATACCTTGGTTTGGGCCCGGGTTCTTGGCAATCAAGGTGTCACAGATTTGCCGCCATTGCTGCGCCGTGTAGTCAAGCTCAATATCAATGGCCGCTAACCCCGATTGCATGCGTTGGATATGGGCATCAAACCCGAGCATCTTGCCGTGGTAGGCGGGCACCACCTCATAAATGCCGTCACCAAATAAAAAACCGCGATCCATCGGTGAGATTTTAGCCTGCTCTGGTGGCATGTAATCGCCATTTAAATACACAAGGCTCATGGGGTTTCCTCATTCTCTTGGGGCAAAAAGCCCGTTAACTGTCGTAATTGGTTGATGATACCTTGGCCATGGCTGGCATCGAGACTGTCTTCGGTCAGCTCATTGCGTAAAGTGACGCCATCGACACTGCCCAGCTCGCTGCAGTAGCGCAATAACGCCGGGCTATCAATATCACCTAACAGGTCTTGTTGCCGCCACAACCCCAGAAAAGCAATTAAGCCATATGCGCCCCAGTTCGATACGTCGGCCACAACCAACTCATCACAACTGGTGACACTGGGGGTAATTGCGAGTTGTTCAAGGGCTTCGCTTACCTTACCCATGCCAATTTCATTGCCGCCATCGCCAATGGCCAAGGTTGGACACGGGGCCAGCGTCATATAGGGGTCAAAGCTGGCGCAGCCGGAGCTAATATCTTCACCGCGCATATTGGTGTAGCGTCCTTGCGCGTTGAGCCCAGGACGCTCAATGGCGAGCACACAGCTGACGCGGTGATGGTGGTAGTAGGCCTGGGCTTGTTGATGAGCGCCTACGACATCATTTAAAGGCAGCGGCATACAGTTATAATCCTCGGCGATCTTCCTGTATAGCGGATCTGCGCAGATTAATTTAACTTCTTTGCCGAGTGTGGTTAGCGCCTGATATAGCGCCATTGCGCCGACCGGGCCATCGGTTTCAAAGGTCCCCGCTACGGGGAAGCCCGTAGCAATTAAAATTTGCTCTTGGGCCGCAAATAACTGTTTTGCGGCGCGATAGACATAGCCGGGTTGCAGCGCCTTTTGTATCTGCGCCATGCCACGTAAATTCTGCGCCACCAGGCAGTCTTCAATGTGTCGACTGAGCTGTAGTTGCGGTGTTAGCGGGCACACAGTGCACGGATCTCTTTGATGGCATTGACGGCTTCGAGATTATCGCCATGAACACACAAGGTATCGGCATTGAGCGCGAGGCTTTGGCCACTGTCGGTGATGACTTTGGCCTCGGCCACCAATAATTGAACTTGCTCAAGCATAGCTTGCTTATCCAACACACTGCCTGATTGTGAGCGCGGGGTAAGGGTGCCTTGATCGGTGTAGCGGCGGTCGGCAAAGGCTTCAAATAACAATGACAGGCCGTGCTGCTGTGCCATTAATTCATGTTGCTGACGCTGCCCGGTGGCCAGCACCATCAGTTGCAACTCGCTTGGGTAGCTGGCGATGGCCTGCATCACGGTGGCGAGAATAGCGTTATCACGCATCATGTCGTTGTATAAGGCGCCATGCGGCTTCACATAGCGCAGCGTTAACCCTTGCACCCTGGCCATGCCCTCTAAAGCGGCGATTTGATAATGTAAATCGCTACACAGTTCGTCGGCACTGAGCGCCATGGAGCGTCGTCCAAAGCCTTGGCGGTCAGGATAGCTGGGGTGTGCGCCAATACTTACCTGATGGTGTTTGGCCAGTGCTAAGGTGCGGGCCATTACCTGAGGATCGCCGCCATGAAAGCCGCACGCGATATTGGCTAAATCAATGTGAGGCATGGCTAAGGCATCCTCACCCATACGCCAGTTGCCAAAGCTTTCACCTAAGTCGCAATTCAATAGCATAAACACTCCTAAAAGCTCGATAGTGCGGTGTTTTTAATATCTAAAATCAGCATATGTCCGGGGCTGTGGGTGATGCAAAAATCGGGGCGAGCAGTGGCAATGGCCACCTGAGGCGTCACCCCACATGGCCAGAAAACCGGCACCTCCCCTGGCTTTATACTCACCGCATCACCAAAGTTGGGCCGCTTAATATCGTTAATGCCAATGGCCTGAGGATCGCCAAAATGCACCGGTGCGCCGTGCACGCTAGGAAAGCGGCTGCATATTTGAATGGCGCGAATGGCGTCTTTAGGGGTCATGGGCCGCATACTCACCACCATGTTGCCGCCAAACACGCCGCTGCGGTGACAGGCTTGATTGGTCACATACATGGGAACATTGCAGTTTTCGGTGATATTGCGCACTTCAATGCCATCGGCTAATAACGCCTCTTCAAAAGAAAATGAGCAGCCGATCAGAAAGGTCACTAAGTCCTTGCGCCACAGCGCGGTGATTTCGGTTTGCTCACTGACCTTTTGTCCTAGCTCATATACCCGGTATTTGGGAATGTCGGTGCGAATGTCCAGATCCTGCGCTAAACGCGGTAGCTCGGTGGCGCCGGCTTCAGTGTGACCGAGTAACGGACAGGCCCGTGGGTTATTTTGACAAAAGCCCAAAAAATCATAGGCATATTTTTTAGGCAAGATCACCACATTTGCTTGCACATAACCGGGGGCAAACCCAGAGGTATGCCCTGAATAATGACCATCGCGTATCAACCGGCGGATGTCCGCAGGTGTTTTTAAAGAGGCGTTTGCGTCCATAACAGTATCTTATATCGTGTTTATCCCCACCCTAGCGCAGAACCTTGGTCGGCGCTATAGTAACCGGCAGTTCTCCAGGGGCCTGCCGCAATCCCAAGAGTACCTTGGCCAATGCAGTAAAGGCGGGGCCTTGTACGGTTTCGCCATCATCAACATCAATATTATACGCATAGGTTGCCAACACGGCCTGCGCGTAGGCGCCAAATTGAGTAATGTCATAAGGGGCTCGTAAGCTGACGAATATCACCGGGGTGTCGCTTTGCTGCGCGTACTGTAATAACGATTCCAGCGCATCGGGTTGCTGCTGACGGTTCAGCGCAAACTGCGCTAACGCTGAAACATCGTCCATGCCGCCTATTTCGACGGCACTTTGTGGTGGGCTGGCATTCGCAGCGAGAACCACATCGGCGTCATTGATATCCAGGTATGCTTGCTCAGGGTCGTGGCCTTGCAAACTAATGCAGTGAAACACTCGGTGCTGCTCGCTGAGGTGATCCAGAGCTTGCTGCAACGCCATACACTTACGGGTATCGGGCATAATGAGCGCCACTTTGCGCGCTTGCTTAATTAGGGTGGTGGCTCGCTGTCCAGCTTTGATATCGGTGATAGCGGCGCTGGCCAGCTCGGCTTCAATGGCCCGGTGACTGGCGTTGCCTAAGGTCATCGCCGCTAGCTCGGTTTGTAGCAGATGATTGTCAAAGTGCGCTGGCAGCAATTGATAGTCGGCTTTCAAAGCCATGACTCGCTGCGCTGATTGCGCAAATTCGCCGCGCTCTAACTCGCCGCGCTCAATGGCATGGGCTACGGCATCAATGAGCTTATTAAGCTCGGCAATATCTTGTTCATTGCGAATAGCAATGGGCATAAGCGCAATATCGACACCGGCCTTGAAGGTATTAATGAGCGCGTCCTCGGGGGTGAAAAAGTCACTGATACCCGCCATATCTAACGCATCGGTGATGGTGACACCCTGATAACCCAGCTCCTCACGCAGCAGTGAGGTCATAATGGCCCGCGACATGGTCGCCGGTTTAACCATTGTTTGTCCCTGTTTACTGACAAAGGTGCTGCTGTCGAGCGCCGGGTATTGAATGTGTGCGGTCATAATCATGCCCGGGGCATGGCCGGCCTCAATCACCGCCCTAAATGGGGCAATATCTTGGGCCATGACCTGCTCTTTGCTATGCATGACCTTGGGCAAACCCGTGTGGCTATCGACATTGGTATCGCCATGACCCGGAAAGTGCTTTAACGCGGCAATGACCTGTTGGCGTTGATAGGCGTCAACCTGAGCGCCACCAAGCTCAGCGACTCGGGCCGGGTCTTCACCAAAGGAGCGCACATTGATCACCGGGTTGTTAGGATTCATATTGACATCTAAGGTGGGCGCGTAATTAACGTTAAAACCAACGGCCCGTAGCTCTTTAGCAATTACTTTGGCACTGGCGCTGGCATATTCACTGCCATGCTTTGCATAGGTCGCACCGATGGACATATTGCCAGTCATCGCCGTACCAAGATGACGGGGAATCCGAGCGACACGCCCCCCTTCTTGGTCCACACTAATAAACAAAGGGGCCGCTAATGAGGAGGCCAGCGCCGCTTGTTGTAAGTCGCGGTTCAGCGCGACAATTTGCTCGGTGTTGTCTATGTTCTCGGCAAATAGGATCACGCCACCAATGTGGTGTGTGCTAATGGCATCGGCAAGAGCCTGTGGCAGCTTGGTCATCGGGGTGCGACAGCGGTCACTGGCAGTGCCATCACCGCAGTAATAGCGAAAGTCTAACATTAGCTTTTGGCCAATTTGCTGCTTTAAGGTGAGCTGGGTAGCGGCAAAACTTGGGGCACTCATAACGGCATATCCTACTATGGCAAGGCTTAGCGCCTTGGCTATCTGGCGAAAAAACACGGCTCGCTCCGAGACTGATTTTTGGAATAAACTATTCACGATTCTATAGTGTGTAGTGGTAAAAAAACAACCACTTTAGACGAGCTGGCCTTAACATGTACTGATCTCAGTTGCTTAGGTGTAAAACTATCTACCTTAAGGGATTTAATAATATTTTATTCCAAGCTATGCTAAGGCACATCGCCCGCTATTAGTGACCGTCATTATGTCAGAGTACCGCGCCGCCATGGAAGCCTTCATTGAGGCTGCCCGTGAAACCTTATCCTGCGAGCAGGTGATCACTGATTATGCTTTGCGTTATGCCCTGGGTACCGACGCCAGTTTTTATCGCCTCACCCCCGAGTGTGTGGTGCGTGTGCACCATCGCGCGCAGGTGCAACAGTTAATTACCCTAGCCCAGCGCTTTGAGGTTGCGTTAACCTTTCGTGCTGCTGGCACCAGCCTCTCGGGACAGGCGATTAGCGACAGTGTATTGGTGGTGCTCAGTGACCAATGGCAGGATTATGAAATCGGTAGCAACGGCGATTGGATAACGCTATCACCAGCGCTTATCGGTGCCAAGGTCAACCAGCTGCTGGCACCATTTGGGCGTAAAATAGGCCCTGATCCGGCTTCGATCAACAGCTGCAAGGTGGGCGGTATTGCCGCAAATAATGCCTCAGGCATGTGCTGTGGTGTTAAGCATAACAGCTACCACACGCTTAAGGACATGCACATTATTTTGGCCGACGGTACTGAGCTAAACACTGCAGATGCACACTCTTGTGAGCAATTTCGTCGCAGTCACGGCGAGTTCGTACAGGCCCTCGAGCACCTCGGCGAGCAAGTGCGGGCAAACCAGGCGCTGCGCACGCGCATTGAACATAAATACCGACTGAAAAACACCACAGGATATGGCCTGAATGCGCTCGTCGATTACCAAGATGGTATCGATATTATAAAGCATTTGCTGATCGGCTCCGAAGGCACCCTTGGATTCATTGCCAATATTACCTACCACACCGTGCCCCACAGTGCGCATAAACACACCGGGCTGTTTACCTTTGCGACAATAGACAGTGCCTGCGATTTTATCGAGCAGCTTAGTCGCTACCCCGTAGAGGCGGTGGAAATGCTCGATAAACGCGCGCTGATGTCGGTGCGAGAACAGGCCATTATGCCCAACGAGGTTGTTGATTTTCCGGCGCAGGCCACTGCGCTGTTGATTGAAATTGCCGGCGCTGACGAGTCTGAATTACAGACCACCAGCGCCGCTGTCAGTGCCTTACTCGAGCGTTATCAAAGCGATATTATTCATCAATATGCTCTGAGCAGTGATAGCGAGCGGGCACAGGCGCTGTGGAATGTGCGTAAGGGCACCTTCCCAGCGGTGGGGGCGGTGCGGGAGATAGGCACCACAGTGATTATTGAAGATGTCGCCTTTGCGCTCAGCGATTTGGCACGCGGCATTAAGGCGTTGCATGCCTTGTTTGCCAAGCACGGCTACCAGGAAGCCATTATCTTTGGTCATGCTTTAGCCGGTAACCTTCATTTTGTATTTACCCAGCGCTTTGATAACGATGAGCAGGTGGCGCGCTACGAGCAATTTATGGCCGAGGTGGCGCAGTTGGTGGCCGTTGAACTCAATGGTTCGCTGAAAGCCGAGCATGGGACGGGACGAAACATGGCCCCCTTTGTGGCCCTAGAGTGGGGAGATGATGGCTATGGAGTCATGAAACAGATCAAACATCTGTTTGATCCCAAGGGGATTTTTAACCCTGGAGTGATCATCAACAGCGACCCGCGTGCACACCTGCAGCATGTTAAAGCTCTGCCAGCGACCGATGACACTATTGATAGCTGTATCGAGTGCGGCTTTTGCGAACCTGTTTGTCCATCGCAAGGTTACACATTAACGCCGCGCCAACGTATTAGTTTGAGTCGTCATCAACGCGAGCTTAAGGCGCAATTAGCCAGTAGCACCAGTCCAAGCCCTCGTTTACGGCAGCGTTTAGGGGCCGTTCAAAGCCGCTTTCAGCACTTAGTCGATAGCAGCTGCGCCGCAACCGGATTATGTGCAACGCGCTGCCCTGTTGGCATAGACACCGGTGCCTATGTGAAATCGTTACGCCAACAAGAGTTTGCGCAATCGCGTTTGGCTAATCGCATTGCCCAATTCAGCGCGCAGCATTTTCAGGGCAGTACTCAGCTTGCCCGTTTTGGCCTCAGTAGCATGAAAAAGCTGGCCCATGTGGTGGGCGAGACGCAGCTGCACAACAGTACCCAGTGGTTGCATCAGCGTTTTGGCACCCCTCTCTATTTCAGCGCCTGGCCGCAAGGGCAGGGGCAGCCAACACCCACATCGAACCACAGTAAGTCGGGGGAGCGTAACGTGGTGTACATTCCTAGCTGTGCAAATCGGGTTTTTGCTAACGATGGCGAGCACAGTGTGCAGCAAACACTGCAACAATTATGTGCCAAAGCAGGCTTTACGGTTATTGTGCCCAAACAACTAGGGCAATTGTGTTGTGGTATGGCGTTTCACAGTCGAGGCGCGCAGCACCAAGCCCAGTATAAGCAGCAACAGCTTCAGCAGGTTATGGCCGAACTCAGTGACAACGGGCGTTGGCCGGTGGTCATGGATGCCAGCCCCTGTGCCTTGCACAGCTCCAGTGGTGGAGACATCGCGCCGCTAGATAGTATTACCTTTGCGCAGCAGTACCTGCTGCCTCATCTGCACATTATCCCCAGTGCCGAGCCTATCTGGTTACATGTCACCTGTAGCTCGCAACACCTCGACGGAGGCAAGGCCATGTTGGCGTTGGCACATGCATTAAGTGAGAAAGTCAGTACCACCGATATCAGTTGTTGTGGTTTTGCCGGTGATAAAGGGTTTACGCATCCTGAGCTCAACAGCCATGCTTTGCGTCATCTTACAGACTCGCAGCCCCCTGGCTGCAAAAGCGGTTACAGCAACAGTCGCACCTGTGAAATTGGCCTCAAAGCGCACAGTGGTGTGATGTTTACATCGCTTTTGCTGCGCTTAAATGAGCAAGCGCAAGCACGCAGTTAACGCTTGCCCTTGGGGACATAGACCATGGCCTGTGCTTTGCGTTTGGCTAGGCTTTTCACGCGCGCATCAATGCATGATGAAAACGTCATGATCGCCGCGCCCATAAAGGTGCCGTCGTCGGCGTAACCAAAACTTGTGGCCAAGTCATGGATTAAATCATAGGGAAAAAGCAGATACGCTAATGCGGCGATTAACGCTAATTTATACGTAGCCGTGCATTTCGGTGAATGCCATGCGAAATACAGGGTTAGAAGCTTTGCGAGCAAGGCGCGAATGCAGATGAGTAGCCAGCGTGGATAGACTCTTTGGTGATTTAAATTGGGTTTGCTGTGCATAAGTCACTCCTGTTGTTACTGACAGCATAATGCCTGCGCGCAATAAAACTATTACACGGCGTTACCCTATGCTTTTTTACAGGCTCATTGACTCTTTTAGTTCGCTCGGAGTGAGGCCGGTCCAGCGCTTAAATGCGCGACGAAAGTTTGGGGTGTCGTAAAAAGCTAAGCGATTGGCCACATAATCGTTGCCTTTATCACGAATGCTAAGTAAATAAACCGCTCTAAGCGTTTGCTGTTGTTGTTGTAATTGGGAAAAGCGCCAGCCATGCTCCTTGAGTTTGCGCTTAAAAGTGGCAGGGCTCATGGCCATATGCTGGGCGAGAGCGGCTAAGCTAAGATGCGGTTGGCGCGATAACAACTGGCACAGCGCAGCGATGAAATACGGCGGCGACTCACAATGAGGTTGGCTTTGCAGACGCTGCCAGCGCAACAGACTGGCATTGTCGTTAGTGCATCTGAGCATCGTGGCAGCAAAGGACCATTTATATACAGGCTGGGCAAAGCGTAAACGCGTGCCAAGGTTGTGCTCAAACTCATACATATGGCGTGGGCGCTTACAGGCAAAATCAAAGTGACAGTGTGGATAGCCTTGGCTTAGGCGCTTTAACAGCGCATAGAAAGCGCTGCTATAGGCCTGCATAAGTAATTCGGTTGCCTTACTCTCTGGGGCCAGGGTTGGCGTAATAAACACATGCACTTGGCGCTGATAAAGGTGGTAACGAACATGGACCAGTGGCGCAATGTGTTGGTAGAGGCGTTGCAACATACGTAGGCTATCGCCAACAGTGGGCGCGCATAGCAAGGTTTGCCCGACAGTGCCCAGTTCATTAAGTAGTTGCTGACCTAATAAAAATCCCGCATCGGGGTGAGGAAATTGGCCTTGGTATTGTGCCAGCAAGCGCATTAGCTGATGATGACTAAAACGGCTGTGTGGGTCGAGTAAGTCGTCACTAAAAATCCCTGTGCCTCGCAGTAGCTTGTGCAAATCAGCACCACGAGCCAGAGCCAGCTCGGCGATGGCACTGATCAGCCCCTCACTGCTAATGACTTTTTTATCTTGAAGCGCAAAGCGTGGCATCACCCTGGCCTGGTCGGTTTTTTTGTTGTTGTAATTGCTGTTGCAGCTGCCTCAACAGCTGCGGCAACGGCTCATCTTTTGCGGTTTCAATAACGGCGCTGTAAGTGTTTATGTAGTGGGCTTGCCCTTGGGGGCCAAGGCGAAAGGCGCAGTGGCGAATGGCGCTTTGTAACTGCGCGATAAGCTGCTGTGCTTGGCGACTCGTGGTGGCGGGCAAAAGCAGAATGAAGCTGTCGCTGGCATAACGACTGAGTACATCACCCATACGAATATTCATCACCATTAAATCGCTGAGCTCACGCAGTAATCGATCGCCGGTGGCAAGGCCGAAGCGGGCGTTGACGGTGGCAAAGTTCTCTACATCAATCATGGCAATACAACATTTAGTCTCGCTCTCGCGGCTGCTATCGAAGACTTTTTGCACATACTGAATACGATATAATCCGGTGACCGGGCACACTTTTTGGTGGTCGCGCATGTGTGCCTCACGGCGAGCCAGTTGGCGGTTCAGCACAAACTGCTCTTGATGCCACCAATACAGCCCAGCACTGGTAAATAACATGCCTATGGGGGCAGGCAGAGACTCAATCCAACTTAACCAATAGCGACTGGGCTGGTGTAACCACTCATCAAGCAAGTCCAATGATGCAGAAAACATAAATAGCCCCAGCCCTAGCACCAACAAGGTTGTGACTTTACCCGGTGGCCGAGACACCAGCAGCGCGACAATCCAGCTTAATGTCATGAGCACAATGCCGCCTTCGCCAAGGATATCGAGCCAGGCAATATCACCACTGTATTTGAGCTCCCCCAACTGATAGCTGAGTAGCGCGGCAAGTACCAACCAAGCGATGCTTATATGAGCCAGTAAGGGATGAGTGCGAAATGGGTTAAAGCGCATGAAAGACCTTGAGTTAATGAGTGTGTGGTTATGCTAGCGGGCCAACTTCACTATGGGCAGGGTCATATTGGCTCAATGATATGACAGCATCATGACCACGCCATGCGATAACACCGTGCAAGCGCCCGTTCTTTGCTCTGCGAGTAGGGTTTTTACAGCTCAAAAGCCGCCATAACGCGGCCCATTTAGCTCGCTTGGGCAGCGCGATAGTAGCGACTGTCACAGTGCTGTCATCTGCGGTTTTTAGCTTAGCGCCATACCAAGGACACGCAGGAGAAAATAGCAATGACAAGCTTTAAACTAAAAGCGCTGGTGGCGGCATTAGCGCTTACCAATATCAGCGCCTATGGCGCTCAAGAAAACGCCAACAAACCGGTGAAAGTATCTGAGGAGCTGGTGGTGTATGGCGACATCGGTTATCGCAACCGCTCGCAGCAGCTAGCGCCCACTTTGGAATATGATCAAGATTACTTTCAGCGCTTTGAACCACTCACCGCTGGCGATGCCCTTAAACGGGTGCCGAGTGTGACTTTTTTATCTGATGTGCTGGAATCCGACGGCGCGCGTATGCGCGGTTTGAGTCCTGCCTATACGAAGGTGCTGATCAATGGCGAAGAAGTACCCGGTGCTGGCGCCGACCGCTCATTCTTTGTTGATCGCATTCCCGCTGAGCTCATCGAACGAGTGGAGATCATCCGCTCGCCCAGTGCTAACCGCTCCGCCGATGCCATTGCCGGTACGCTGAATATCGTTTTGCGTGATGGCTATAGCCTAGACGGTGGCTACTTGCGCGCCGGCGGCCTGCGCTACGATGATGGTGAATTTAAAGAAAGCCTAGGCGGTGTCTATGGCACTGAACTTGGCGGCGGGCGCTTGTTACTGGGAGCCAATTTACAAGGGCGCTACAACCCCAAGAAAAAGACCAGTTTTCGCTACGGTGATAGCCCGGAAAACAACCCCGACTACCGTGAACAAACCTTCGATAATCGCGAACGTCAAGACGATACCCGTGATGGCGATGACACCTCACTGAACGCCAGTTATGAATACACCTTCAACGATGGCGCCTATTTCGACATCAGCGGTATTTGGGTCGACACCGAGCGCAGCGAGGATGAACGCTCATATGAGTATAACCACCCCAGTACGGCCAGTGGTGATGCGGCCAACGGCGGTAGTTTACTGACCGATAATGCCAATATTGCCGATATTGAGCAGACCAATTACAGCCTGAGCTCCAGCTATAACCAGCCACTTTTTGGCGGTAACAGTAAATTTAAGGTGGCTGTGGCGCGCTTTGAAGAGTCGGTATTTGAACAAGAGGTTGAACTCGATACCGCTGAATTGCCCATGGTATTGGAGCAGGAGCAAGAGCGCAGCGACATTGATGATAAAGAGTGGACGCTACAGTGGCAGCACAGTCAGCCCTACAGCGATAGCAAACAATGGCAAATCGGCGCGTTTTGGCAACAAAAAGAGCGGGACACCGATATTTACGCCTCTGAAAGTGAATTAGAAACCATGCAAAGCAGCTGGGATCAATTCGCGCAATCGCCGCTGTCGCTGGCCACTTTTGATGCGCCATTTGAGGCCGTTAGCGGCGGTGTGAACACAGTGCAAGAGCAGCGTTTTGATGTCTTTGCGTTACTTAAACACGAAAGTCAGGAGTTTGCTTGGGAGCTGGGTGTACGTTGGGAGAGCACCGATTCGCAAGTAGACAACCATGTTGATGCGGTGCGCACCGACAACGATTACGACTTTATTTTGCCTTCCGCTCATATACGCGTGCAAGTGGCAGAAAACGGCCGTATCAACGCGTCGTTAGCGCGCAGCTTACGTCGTCCGGACTTTGACTATATTACCCCCGCGCTGCGTGAGGAAGAGTTAGCCGACAACGACTTACTGGGTAACCCGGGACTTGAGCCGGAGTCGGCGTGGGGCGTCGACCTAGGTTATGAGTATCGTCTCGGTAAGACTGGGGTGATGGGCGTGAATCTGTTTTATCGTGATGTCAGTGATTTAATTGAAATCGCCAATACCGGTATGCAAGGGGCCGAAGGTGAGGGCACCTTTGTGCTGCAACCCCGTAATACCGGCGATGGCACGGTGTATGGCGTTGAGCTCGACTTATCGACACCTTTAGGCGCGTTGGGGCTACCCAATACCGGGGTGTTTGTGAATTACTCTTGGCTTGATAGTGAAGTCGAGGACTTTTTCGGTGAGCGTAAATTTAACGACCAATCAGATTACGTCTATAACCTCGGGTTTATTCATGACTTTCCTCAGCTAGGCGCGTCTTTCGGGGCCACCTATCGCAAGCAAGGCGATGCCCTCGGGCGCTTTGTCGGTGAAGAGGTAAGCACGCACTATGGCGCTGATCTTGAGCTGTTTATAGAAAAACGTTGGCAAAAGCTGACGCTACGGATGGTGGGCTCCAACTTACTGGATGCCAGCAAAGAGGAAGTATTCAACAAGTTCGATACCTTGGAGCAGCAAATTGAGCGGGACTTTGATGAATACGAATTGGAGTCGGAGCAGGCCGGGCCCGTGGTGCAATTGATGTTGCGCTACGCCTTTTAAATTTAGGCGTGGTGAGTTATGCACCACGCTAATGAGGAAAGAACATGATTAAGCAGTTAATAACTCTCTTTGCCTTGCTCGTAGCGCCGCCATTATTGGCCCAGAGCACGCCCATTTATAGCGATGCGCTCTATCAACAGCAGCGCATTGAAGGATTGGCGCCCTTGGCAGATAGCATCAACTTTGCCGTTATTGGTGATTGGGGCCACAACGGCCACTTTCATCAGCGCCCCGTTGCCCACCAGTTAGAGATTGCCTTGTACCAACTGGATGGTGACTTTGTGATCTCCACCGGCGATAACTTTTATCCCGGTGGTGTTGCCAGTACCCAGGATCCATTGTGGCAAAGTGCCTTTGAGCGGATATATCACGGCCCTCATAGTTTTGTGCCGTGGCACAGTGTGTTGGGCAACCATGACTACTTAGGCAATGCCCAAGCGCAAATTGATTACAGCAACGTCAGTGGCCGTTGGCAGATGCCGGCACGCTATTACAGCCAGCGCTTCACGTTGGCAAGCGGTGAGCCTGTGCTGGTGTTGTTTTTGGATACCAATACCCTAGTCAGTGACTATCGCACCCGCGCCAAGTACCGCGCCACCCAAGGGCAAGACCCAGGGCCACAGCTCGCATGGCTAAAGCGGCAATTGGCGGGTAGTGACGCAGCATGGACCCTCGTTGTGGGCCATCACCCCATTTACACCAGTGGCAAACGCTATGGTCGCGATAACGGCTTGGTTGAGACGTTAGCACCGCTGCTGCAGCGCTATGGCGTTGATGCCTATATAGCCGGCCATGAACATGACTTACAACATAACCAAATTAAACACAGTGATCTGGCGCATTATGTTTCTGGCGGCGGCAGCGAGGCGCGCAGCGTCGAGCAACGAGAATTTACGCGCTACGCCGAAGCTACCCCAGGCTTTTTAACATTTTCAATTAATGCCGATGCACTGCAGATGACGGCGATTAATCACCGGGGCGAAGTGCGTTACCAACATAAACAACTGCGCCGTAATAAGGAGCAAAAACATGACCATTAAAAATAATAAGCTCGTTAATGTCAGTATGGCGGCGGCGCTAATGGCGCTAACCCTGTTTACTAAACATAGCTACAGCGAAGGCCTAGCGGTGACGGAGCTCGGCGAGCAACATAATATGCAGGGCTCGCAGGCTCAGTGGTTGCACACTGGGCACTGGCTGCTCGCCAGTGAAAGCCAAGGCTTATTGCTGCTCGAGCAACATCAGCAACAAATCACCCCGTTGCTCGCTGGTAATTATGAAGGCCTGTCTTTACGCCAGCTAAGCCCACAGCGCTATGCGCTAACCAGTATTGATAATAGTGCCGATGCGGTGGTGGTATGGCAGTTAGATTATGATGGCGCTCAATGGCAGATTGATGAGCTGTCACGGCTAACACCGCCGCAAGCGCAGCCGGAAGCGGCCTGTTTATACCATGATGCGCAAACGCGCACGGTGTCGGTATTTGTTGCCGATGTGCGCGGGCTTATTTCGCAAACGCTGGTGTATGATCTAGAGGCTGCGCAGCCGATGCAGCTGCCGATTCGTACTTTTGCTGGAATCAGTGAAGCGTCTGGCTGTGCCGTCAGCGATCAGGCTCAGCAGCTCTTTATCAGTGAGGCAGAGCTGGGTGTGTGGAAGATAAACGCCAACAGCGAATCGCGGGCCGATAAAACACCTGTCGCCTTGGTCTCGCCATTTGGGCAACTGGCACCGGAAATTGCGGCGCTCAGCAGCGACTCCGAGGGCTATATCTACTTTACCAGCAGTCAGCGCCAGCAGGTGTATCGCTACGATCCACTGCATGAAACGCTGCAAAGCTGGCACCTTGAGGGGCCCGAATTAGGCCTTGAGGCTATTGCTGTGGGCGCAAACAGCCAAGGGCAACAACAAGCTGTGTTGTTTGCCGATAAGCTCGATAGCTATATCAGCACCCAGCTACCCAGTGCTAAACAGATGCCTGCAAGGCATGCAAAAAGGTTGCAACAGGTGAGCGCAAGCGCTGAAACTACGCCGGTAGCCGCCTTTGGCGATGCGGCGGACGACCCCGCTATTTGGGTCCATCCGAGTAATGCGCAACACTCGCTGATCCTGGGTACAGATAAACGCCGTGGCTTAATGGTCTATGGGCTTGATGGTCAGTTACGGCAACAGCTCGCTGTAGGCCGGGTAAATAATGTTGATGTGCGCCAGCATCAAGGTATCAATAACGCCACCCACACGTTAATTGCTGCAAGTAACCGCAGCAACAATAGCATTAGTTTGTTTACCGTGAGCAGCGATGGGCAGGTACAGCAGCTCAGTGATATTGCCACTAACCTAACAGAAATTTATGGCCTGTGTATGTACAGCGCGCAAAGTGGCCATTATGTGTTTGTGAATGACAAAAATGGCACCTATCAACAGTATCGTATTAGCGTGCAAGACACCGAGGTTCACGGTCAACGTGTACGCCAGTTCTCATTGCCAAGCCAACCCGAAGGCTGCACCACAGACGATCAATCCGGGCAACTATTTATGGGCGAGGAAGATGCGGGTATTTGGTTTATCGGCGCTGAGCCTGATGCTGGCACCATGGCAAAGCGTATACAGCGGCTAGATAGTCACCTTGTTGCCGATGTTGAGGGCATGGAGATTTATCATCGCGACGATGGCACACGATTGCTGGTGGTATCCAGTCAAGGTGATAACAGCTATGTGCTTTATCGCATAGAGGGCACGCGCTCCGAGCCGACGCTAACGCGATTAGTGAAGTTTGCGGTGACGGCTGATATTGAAAAAGGCATAGATGGTGTATCGGAAACAGACGGACTAACGGTCACCGCCCATGCCTTACCAGGTTACCCTCAAGGCGTGCTGGTTGTTCAAGATGGTTATAACCGTATGCCGCAACAACCACAAAACTTTAAAATTATTGATTGGCGGCAGATAGATAAATTACTGCCTTAAGTAGCGCGCGATGTCTGGCTATGAGCCGGGGCATCGCGCAGCCAATGTGCGAATTGAATTATTGTCATAACTGAAATGGTAAAATGTTTCTATACTTTGACGGTGACGACAATAACAGAGTGCGTTTATGGCCGTAGTTCCCAGCTTAATAGTGTTAGCCGCAACATTAACCTCCATGCAACTAAATGACGTGCTGATGCGGGCCGAAAGCCATGCACGTGAGCGCCCGCAGCAAACATTGGCCCTATACCAACAATACAATGATAGCTTCGGCTCTGTGCCGACGTCGGTGCGCTTTCGCTGGTATTTCGCGGCTGCTCAAGCGGCCATATTCAGCAATAACTTTAGCCAAGCGCGCGATCTTATCGACAGTCTTTTAGCCCTTGGTGATAGCAAAACGCAGCAGCTGAGTCGTAGCTATAATTTATTGGGTATTTGGCTTAAGAAAAACCACCTATTAACCGATGCAGAGCACGCCTACCAATGCGCATTTACAACCGAATCACGACCTATTTATCGCGCTATCTATCTTAATAATATGTTGATTGTTGCCCGTCATCGGCAGTCTTATCAGTTGGCGCAAAGTTATTACGACCGCGCAGCAGCCATTCTACAAGCCCACCCAAATGACGCTTTAAGCGCCAGCCTTGCCAATAATATGGGTATGTTAAGGTTAAGTTTGGGTGATATTAAAGGAGCTGTGGGGGATTTTCGTAAAGCCACTTTTTTAAAAGAGCAGCATAATCTCGCGTTAAGTCAATTGAATGCAGCGATGAACTTGACCTTAGCGCTGTTGTTAAACGAGCAGAGTGAGCGCGGAGCACGATTACTTGCCGATATAGATGCGTTAGTTGCACAGTCTGCTGACCCTGACCGCCGTACCTTGGCTGCATACCTGCACGCAATGCTCGATAAGCAACAACACCAACCAGTGCGCCACACCGAGCAGCAATTAAGAGCACGCTATACACACATAAAAGATGATAGCCTAGCTCAGTTAGTGCGCTACAGCGCCGACTATTTAAACCTGAGCTTACCAGCGCGAGCTGTTAACCTAGGTGAAAGCGCCAGTGCGTCCATGCAGGCGGCACTGCAGCGCTGTCAAAGCGCTAACCTCAACGAACACGTGCATCGCTGAGTCCCGCATGAGCGGTGGTTTTCCTTAGCGATGGAATAGGGTATTGTTTATTTTATCGCTTTGGTCAAAAACAGGAATGAAAGGTTATGAAAGGGTGTGTTATCGGTGCCGCTGTGTTTGCCAGCGTCATTCTCAACCCTGTGGCAGCGAAGCCGAGTGAATTTGTCGCCATTGCTGATATCGCGCCAAGTATTCAAAAAGATATCCGTTATTTTGGTCGTGATAACTTTGTTGGTACGACTATCGATGGTTACTTGGCACCTAAATGTCTGTTACATCAAGATGCCGCTAAAGCGCTAGCAAAGGTACAAAAAAAGGCACTGCAACAAGGCATGACCCTGAAAGTGTTTGATTGTTATCGACCACAGCGCGCCGTTGATCATTTTGTCCGCTGGGTGAGCGATACCAGCGCACAAGATACCAAAGCACATTATTATCCGAATCTGGATAAGGGCGTGTTACTTGGTGATTACATTGCCGCAAAGTCGGGCCATAGCCGAGGTGCAACCGTTGATTTAACCTTAGTCGACATGGCTTCCGGTGAGGAGCTGGATATGGGCTCGGCGTTTGATATGTTTGACCCGATATCAAATACTGATGATCCGCGTATCAGTGCGCAACAGCGCAACAATCGCTATCTACTACGCGACCTCATGACAGCACAGGGCTTTGCCCCCTACGCGATGGAATGGTGGCACTTTTCCTTAAAACCCCAACCCTATCCAGATACCTATTTTGACTTTGTGGTGCGTTAGAAAACACACAAGTTATAGACTCGGAACCTGCTGCATATTGAAGCCCAGTTAGGGGCACTTCATAGTGTGAGCAAATCTGCAAATGACCTCTAACTTCTTACCCATACTCTAATGATGAAAGAGCTCTCGAAAACTAAAAATGAGCGTGTGAATAATGAAAGCCGAAGATTTGCCAATAAATGAGTTCATTCCTAAGCTGAGGTATTCTTTGACATTAGTCGCCTGCATCATGGCGTTGGTGTTTTGTTATACGACGATATCGATCACTGTCAATATAGTTTTTTCTTTAGATCAACACCTTAAAGAATGGTATATGGCTACTATGCTGGGGGTACTCATAGTGTGCGCAGTGGGGTGGATGTTATCTCGAGGTAAGGTAGGCGTTTTGCCATACTGTAAGTTGGTAGTGTTACTCTGTTTTATCGTGCACCTATGTTTGTTGGTTTTAGGCGGTGCCGAGCTTAACTCATACCGACCCACATTAGCATTGGTTTTTTTGAGCCTGAATAGCCTGTCTTTATGGTTACTCAACAGCAGGTTAGCCTACGTGAGTGCCCTGACACTAAGGCGTTTACACCGAAGAAAGCGCAAAGTGCTTAAATACATGGAAGCCATTAATCAACAGTGCTAATAAAAAGGCAGGCGGATAACAGCTAGCCAATTCCTTTATATGTAAAAGGGCGCGATTTGCGCCCTTTTCATTGGTTAAGGTGAATTAAAACTCACTGGGCGCCGGCGGCACACTCAGTGGTTTTTTCGGATTTGCTTTAAGCTCCTTTAACAGCTCTTCAACCGCACGCTCAATCGATGGGTCTTGGCCTTTGTAAATAAGCTCTGGGCGATCAATCACCTTAATATCAGGGGTGACTCCCTCATTTTCGATGATCCAATTACCTTCGTTATCTAAAATACGGAAGGTCGCGGCAATCACTTGACCGCCATCCACTAGGCTGGGATTACCTGAAATCCCAATGAGGCCGCCCCAGGTGCGGGTACCAATCAGTTTACCTAACCCTGCTTGACGGAAGTAATAGGGTAGGGCGTCACCGCCGGAGCTGGAATAGCCGTTGATCAGCATGGCTTTTGGTCCATCGTGCGCAAACTGCGGCGTTTTTGTCGGCTCGACACCACGGCGCTTCCAATAGTTTAGAGGCTTGCGAGCCAACCAGGTGATCATATGTTCGGGAATAAACCCACCGCCATTATAACGATCATCAATGATCATGGCGTCTTTGGTGGTTTGCGGCATGTAATTTTTAAACATGGCGCGGTTACCTTCATAATGGGTATTCGGTAAGTGCACATAACCAATACGCCCGTCAGAGAGCTTATCAACATAAGCGGCGCGGGTGTTGACCCAATGCAAATAACGTAGCCCTTGCTCGCTGGCAACCGGCTCGACACTGACTTGCCATGCCCCCTTGCTACTCGGTTTGTCGTTAAGCACCAGCTCAATTTGCTCACCCTGAGTGTTCTCCAACAGCTCATAAAAGTTCGCTACTGTTTTTACTGAGCGACCATTAACGGCGATGATAAAGTCGCCTTTGCTGGCTTTCACACCGGTGGTGCCAAGCGGAGAGCGGAAGTTCTCGTGCCAGTTTTCGCCTTGGAAAATGTGCTCAATTTGCACATAGCCAGAGCGATGGCTGGCCAGTTTGGCACCCAGTAGGCCATGGTTTTTACGCTCGGCTTTGGGCATATCGCCGGATTGCACGTAAATATGGCCGGCGTTAATTTCCCCGGCGATTTCACTGAGAACATAATCTAAATCTGCGCGGTGGGCCACGGCATTGGCCATGCCTTGGTACTTCTTAACAATGGCATCCCAGTCCTGGCCGTGGTGGTTCTCATCGTAAAACCAATCGCGCAGGGTGCGCCAGCCTTCCACATACATTTGTTGCCACTCAAGCTGAGGGTCGATTTTCAGCGTCATAGTGGTTAAATCCAATTTTGTGGCGCTTAAATCTTGCTCTGGTTTAGGCGCAATAATGCTGTAGTCATCGCCAGCGCGCACTAACAGGTGTTCGCCATTTGCCGATACCGTATAGCTGCTAACGCCCTTAGCCACGGTTTTCAGCTCGCTATCGTGCTCGGTGCCAAGTAGTTGTAAGGCGCCGTTAGCCATCACCAGCACGCCACCGTCAACGCCATGCAGTGAGCGATAATCGCCCGAGGGCGCGTTTAGCGCGGTCACGCGTTGCATAAAGCCCGTGCTTTGCAGTTGGTTGCCATTGTCGGCATCGCTTTGCGCATCGTCGTCACTCACTATGGTGGTTTCGTCACTTTGCAATGCAACCAATGGCGTTATATCAGTGTTCACTGCCGCAGCGTAGATGCGTGTGGCGCGGTTAAACATGTAATCGAACTCGTAGCTGCTAAAGGCTAAGTTAAAGTCACGCTCAGAGGTGAAATACAGGTAGTTGCCATCCGGTGAGAAAGTGGGGCTGTGCTCATTGGTCATCTCGTCGGTCAGGCGAGTCACGTCTTGCTCGTCGGTATTGTAATGCCATAACGAGCCGTAGCGGTTTTCATTGTTTTTAACATAGACAATGTCTTCGCTATTAGGTGACCAAGTGTACTGACGAATACCCTCTTCATCATAGATACTAGTATCAATTTCATGCTGCTTGCCTGATTGCGCATCCAGCCACCATAACGTGTGGTTTTTATCGGCAAAAAGCAGCTTAGAGCTGTCGGGGGACCAGATTGGGGTAAAGCGCCAAATGGTGCCATTACTGGTCAGTTGCTTAACGGCGTTATTATCCGCGCGGTCCTGCAAATAAATCTCGTATTCACCGGATTCGTCGCTCATGTAGGCAATATAGCGGCCGTTGGGCGACCAACTGGCGTCTATTTCTCGACCTTTAGGGGTGTAGGAAAGGTTACGAGTTGGGCCTTTTTGAGCGGGGACGCTAAATAGCTCGCCTCGGGCGGTAAACAAGGCCCGTTTGCCATCATGAGACAGCGACATAGAGTCGATAAAGTCGCTCACATTTTTGCTGTAAGGCATGGCATATTGGCGCACGCCAGCGACATTAATGGTGAGCTTATTGCTTTGCTCGGTTTTGGGGTCGAAGCGATATAAATAACCCCCATTTTCGTACACCACCGCGTTGGGGCCAGCTGATGGCCACAGCACATCGAAGTCTTCATGGGTGGTGAGCTTTTTAGGCGCTTCGCCTTCGCGGTATTGATACAGGTTTAAGGTGTAGTCGCGATCGGAGACAAAGTAGATATTATCGCCCACCCAAGTTGGCTGCTGATCGGTGGCGCGATCTGTGGTCAGCTGCTTGGAGCTGTTTTGGTCTAAATCATACACCCATACATCTTGGGCACGACCGCCGCGCGAGCGTTTCCAGGTACGAAATTCACGATCAATCGGGGTGTATACATATTTGCTGCCATCTGGGCTTAGCATACCACCCCCGGTCTCAGGAATAGCCAGAGGCTGCTCTAGGCCACCATCGGCAGGCACCATGTATGGGCGGCCCATGCGTTTACCCCAGGGAGTGCGGTTTGCACGAAATACCACATGTTTACCATCGGGTGTCCAATCAAGCACCCGGTAATCGAAACCGCCACGCGGTGGCATAGGACCAACATCGTTGTAATAGGTAAGCTGTTTAAGGCCTGAACCATCGCGGTTAATGACGTAGATTTGTCGGCTGCCATTATACTCGGCGGCAAAGGCGATCCGTTGGCCATCCGGGGAGAATTTAGGGAAAGTTTCAAAGCCGACATGATCGGTCAGGCGCTGGCTGGCACCGGTTTCGGTGTTTGCTACATACACATCGCCAGCATAAATGAAGGTGACATGTTCGTTATGAATATCAGGAAAGCGCAATAAGCGTGTGTCTTCAGTTTCATAGGCTGACACCCACGGGGCCAGCGTTGCGGCCATGGCGAGTGCCAAGGTGGTTATTTTTCTCATCTTTGGTAACCCTTTTTTTAGAAGCTGTTACATCATAACAAGGGTACTTACAATTGCGACAGCGCTGCGATAAAAGGCTGTTACAAAATATGTCAGCTACTGAGCTTGGCGCAGATAAATGAAATAACATTAGGTAAACCCTAGTGCCTGTGTTAAGGTGCCCCTGTCTGATGAGTTCTACCCAGATTCGATATTTGCTTTTGTCCTTCAGTTCTTCGTGAGTCCTATCCAGTTAGTGTTCCACCCGAATTTAAGCACCAAGCCGTTCGTGTTAGCTAGTACTTAGTTTGGCATTACCGCGTCTGTTAAGCAGCGCACATTTATATATAAAAGATTTTGGAGACACTATGTCTAATACAACTGGTACAGTTAAATGGTTCGACGAGAGCAAAGGTTTCGGTTTCATCACTCCTACTGATGGCGGCAAAGACGTATTCGTACATTTCCGCGCTATCGTTTCTGATGACGGCTACCGCACTTTGCAAGAAGGCCAAGAAGTTCAGTTCACTGTTGAACAAGGCGCTAAAGGCCCACAGGCTACACAAGTTACAGCTGTTTAATAACGGCGTTAATCTGTGATGTAATTGAGCGCATACGCTCACTTGTAATAAAAAATACCTGAGCCTGAGCTTGGGTATTTTTTTGTCTACCGCACTCGCATTTCTATTGTTTTCTCATCGCCATAAGCTTCACTTAAGTTTCACATTTTATGTTAGCCGCACGAATTCTCTTTAATGCGATGACATGCTCAAATTATACATACGGCAATTTGCCCCCTTTATTTTATTCGTAACTACTTTAGCAGTAATTTTTATGGCTACTCGGCTCGGTTTAATGCTCTGGCAACATGAGCGTTTGGAAGCAGGTCAGTGGGGGTTGGTATTACTAGGTGGTGTGCGTATTGATCTGAGCAGTATTGTTTATATAGCTCTGCCACTATTAATCATCAATGTGGTGTACTTGATGGCACCACGCAAATTGAAATACGTTTTATTTATTTTATTAAAAGCTTATGCGGCACTTACTATTGCGACAATTGTGTTGGTCGAAGCCGCAACACCAGCATTTATCTTGCAGTATGACGTTCGACCAAATCGATTATTCATAGAATATGTGCAATACCCCAAAGAGGTTCTATCCATGCTTGCGAATGGACACTTTCTCGCGGCAGCAACCTCACTCATTCTGGCCTTGATTTTCGCCATTGCTACAATCCGTTATATACCACGTCCTTATTGCCAACATCAGTCTCGTCGCTTCAGCGTATTTGCAGTCTTAGTCACGGTAGTTACGCTGGCGGTTCTAGCTCGAGGTACGTTTGCACATCGTCCTTTAAACCCTGCACTAGTTTATTTCTCTCAAGACGCTTTAGTGAATTCACTCATTTTGAACTCGTCATACAGTGTGGTTTTTGCAGCCAAAAATATGGCCTCGGAACGCAGCGCGCAGACCTTGTACGGGGCAATGGCTGAGGAGCAGGTTGTTAAGATAATGAAGTCATCCACTTTTCGTTCCTCAATGGGCGATGAGCATATACCGACACTCACGGTTAATGCTCCTTATCACCAAGGTCAAAGTAAAAATGTAGTTATTATTTTAGAGGAAAGCCTGGGAGCGCGGTTTGTTGGCGCCCTGGGTGGTAAAGGATTAACCCCACAACTAGATAATTTATACGCTCAAGGATGGGGATTTCATAGCCTTTATGCAACGGGTACGCGCTCGGTGCGAGGCATTGAGGCGGTTATAAGTGGCTTTTTACCATCGCCCTCACGTTCAGTGGTGAAGCTATCAAAGTCCCAAAAGGAATTCTTTACCATTGCTCAGCTGCTTGCTAGGCACGGTTATATGACACAGTTCATTTATGGTGGCGAGAGCCACTTCGATAATATGAAAAGCTTCTTTCTGGGGAATGGATTTCAGGATATTGTCGATATGAATGATATTGCCGAGCCTCAGTTTACGTCCTCTTGGGGGGTCAGTGACGAAGATTTATTTATTCAAGCAGATAAAGAACTCTCTTATTTAGCGCAGCAGCAACAACCTTTTTTTAGTCTTATTTTCACTTCTAGTAATCATGATCCCTTTGATATTCCAGAGAATAAAGTCGTTCTCAATGCGGTCGGTACCAATGAACATGTTAAGCGAAATTTGGCGATAAAGTATGCCGATATGGCGCTTGGTCAATTTATTGAGCGTGCAAAACACAGTGAATATTGGCAGGATACTGTGTTTCTTATCGTTGCAGATCATGATGTTAGGGTGTATGGGCGTGAGCCAGTGCCAATTAAATCCTTTCATATTCCCGGCGTTATTCTCAATTCTCCTTTTGACGGCACTCAAGATGATCGGCTTGTCAGTCAAATAGACTTGCCAGTGACTTTACTCTCCTTAGCAGGTATTGAAGCGGCAACGCCTATGACTGGGTTTGATCTTACAAAGCATTATCCAGTAGAAAGAGCGCTGATGCAGTATTACGACAACTTTGCATACCTAGAGAATGACAAAGCGGTGGTATTAATGCCCGGTGAAAGGGCTAGCTATTGGTCTTATAACAAAGCATCAAAAACGCAAACATCGTTATCAACGGGCAATAAGTTGGTCACTTTGAAAAATAAAGCGTTGGCCCATGCCTTATATAGCACGATGGCGTATCAAAAGCGCTTATATCAACTGCCACAACCTAAGTAATGAATTACCACACTATGATAAAACGAGAGAAGGTTGACTATGCGCTTTGACAACACCAAAAAGCCAAAAGGGTTCAAGCGAATTGTCTTTGCATTGCGACACTCGTTAAGGGCTCTTTCTTGGTTAATAAAAAACGAATCAGCATTTAAGCAAGAGGTGACATTACTACTCGTATCGTTAGTCGCGCTTGGTGTGTTACAAGCCGGTATTTATCAATGGATAGCCGTGATTGGGGCCACACTTTTTGTGATGTTTGCTGAAATATTAAATACCGCAATTGAAGTGATCGTCGATAGAGTAGGGTTAGATATTCATCCTTTATCTGGACGGGCAAAAGATTTAGGGTCGGCCGCTGTACTCGTGGCATTAATCATCTATGCACTCGTTTGGGTAGCTGTCATTACTGCGTTTTAGAGCTGGCTTTCGACGCTATGACGTTTGACGTGAGCGAGCAACAGCGGAAAAAAGTGTAAAAACACCGCCTCAAACTGCTCAAAATGTTGCTCAATATCGTTAATGCTGCCAGCAAACTCATTGTTAAAGCGGATACGTTTGGCAATGTTATCCAGCGCCAAAGCCACCCCGTCTAAGTGGGCATAGGTGCTAAACCAGTCTTGGTCGCTCATACGCGCAACCACCTGTTGCATGGCTTGGGGCATATGCGACTGACGCCTTAGTAGCAGCGTGTAGGCGTGATTGCGAAAGTTAGCAAACTCCGTGCTACTGAAGCGCGACCAATAGCGAATGAGAAAGTGATCGAACAACACATCTAACGCTACCCCGGCAAAGCGGCGGCGCTGAGGTGAAAACAACTGCTTGGCTTGCCTCACCTGCTCATTGTTATCGGTGAACTTATCCACCAATAAATGATTTTTTAACCCCAAATACACAGGCCGAGGCAATTGCTCGGTACTAACACCACGGCGAAAGTCACCAAGCAAATTACCAAAGTGGGAATCCGCTGTGTTTTGGGCCAAAAATAAATGCGCGAGGTAATTCATGACAGCTAAGTGTTCACAGGCTACATGCATTTAGTGTAAAGCATGAGTAAGGCTTAGGTGAAGTAAGTTGTGCCTGCTGAGGCGAGGATTCAATGGCAATGTAGCATATAGTAAATAAGCTTAATTTGAGCCGCGAGATTCAGAAATAGTGTTTTAATAAAGCTTAGATTGTTACCTATAGTTGTTAAGTGGGCTCCCTTGAGCAATTACTGTAAATAATATAACAGCTTTTAATTAACGCTATTCTCTTGAAGGGGAGCCACTTTTTTTGTTATAGACCGCGACTAGCCAAATCTATACGTGTACGGTACTGGAGTGAAGCCGCTCGCTTGCAAACGTGGTAAATGCGAACGTCCCCTTTCAGTAAGCGCCGGGCTATGCCACGCAGCTGTTGTGCGACATACTTAGGGCCAGCCACTATACCGTGAGGCCTAGGCACAAGATCCATCGCATCACTGCACTCTTCTGACTTGCTAACCATTTCCCATACAAGCTCTATAACCTTGTCATTAACATTTAATCGCATAGCATAAGGCTTACCGAAAAAACCTTCTATAATGCGCTTAACCTCATCGCTGCTTACATCCGTGTACTTACTGGCCATCAGCCTTGTCTCCTTTTTTATTAAACATTAATCTGATGAATACGTTCGAATTGCTATTTGTTCCAATGCCGAAATAGGTCTCAGGCTTGCTGTTTGGAACAAATGTAATGAAATGCTTGTACGGTGTGTCAATCGCACCAAGCTCATAATAAAAATTGCCAATATCCCTTTTTACAATGCCTGAGCTTTCAACTGTGGCAAGAAACTCGCGGCGCAGCTCTATATAGTCGTTTGTAATACTTGGCTCGGGTGATTGAGTTGCACTGTAAAGCTGA
>NZ_JAKRFV010000024.1:0-63914 GCF_022347945.1 Pseudoalteromonas sp. MM17-2
AGGAAGTGTCTCGGTTACAAGCAGCCTGTCGTTGTGTTCAATGAATTACGCAATGCAGCCTAATTTAGCGAGTGGTGCACTTCGGACTTGAATTCGCGCGTTATCTAAGTAGTTTTCATCGCTTTCTAGCAAATTCTTTGCGATTTTCATTTCATCTTCAGACATTTAATTAACACCGAGCTATAGGAACGTATAACGCTTTAAACAGCGGAAAACGCGAGCGCAGCGAGTGGTTTTCCGATGATTTAACTTGTTAGATGTTCTACTTACTGTTGATCTCATTTTTAATTTTTTGGTTTAACTCCATAAAATCTTTTACTAATGAGTCGCAAACAGATTTTTTAGCAGCACATTTTACTTCGGTAGTTATTCCAATCTGACCATTTCTCTCGACAACCGCACGGCGAACAATTGATGGGTATGAAGGGTGAGCTTTGGGTGCAAATGACCAAAGGGCTTTATTTGTATTGTCATTTACAATAACCCACCCTTCAGACTCACTAATCTCTGCATTGGGATCTGATTTCAGCGCTTCGAGAGCCTCTAATACAGTGTTATAACCAAACACTTGTCCATTTTTGCCTTTATATCCCAATTTTGAGTCGGAATCAGTAGCAAATGAAAAACACGAAAAAGTTAATAAAACTAAAAATAATACTCGATTCATACACAATCCTCCTTGAACATTTAACACCCCGCTTAGGGGCAATAACACGTGGGCTAAAATTGGAGCGAAGCGACTGAGCCCACGTGTTATTGTCCCAGGGAGCTTGCGACCGACTACAGCGGTTTGTTATGAGACGGTAATTCCAAAGTCAGATAGTTTCATTTTCTCTGCTTTTTTGATTGTATTTTCAACACATTCCTTTACGTCGTCTTGTAATTTTTCGTAAGCCTCATATTGCTCGCCTTCTTCCCTTAGAACTGGGTTTTTCTTATTCTTAAGGTGATGATCTATATGCCAATGAGTAACACAAGCATTCATATATGCTTGCTGTATCTTCATACTATAGCTTTTTAAATAGCTAGCCTTGGCAGGCTGTTCTTCAAGTATAACTTCGCGTTCAACGTCTGATATTAATTTTTCTAACTTTTCGATATCAGCATTAACTGTAGCTACATACCCATGGATCATTTGATATGAAATTCTTTGTTCTTGATTGAGATGAAGCGCTATGTTCTTGTAATTTTCTGTAAAGATAAAGTTGGATAGTTTTTGAGGAACTGAACCCTCAGTGCACTTTAAGGCAACTAACTGAAGACTTCTTAGAAAGCTTTGCTCAACTCTGCCAAGCTCAATTCTGATATCCATTAGCTCAGTTAAAAGTGCTTTTTTTATCTTATATCGGAGAATAACTCCCTTAACCCCACTTATAATTTGTCCTAAAATTAAGCCAACAATGACAGAAACTAAACCAACTATAATCTTTACACTTAAATCTTCACCCATAGTTTAATCCTGTCTCATAACGCCCACATAAGGGGCTGATAAATGCTTGGCTAAACTGTGTAGCGGAGCGGAACCGAGCCAAGCTTTAGCAGTCCCGCACTTGATTGGCTTATTATGTGCCGCGCATATCATTGCCGCAATTATGGCAAATGTAGTCAGACCAACCAGTAAATAATGTTTTTTTAATATGCCCCAATTTTGGTTCATATTGCCAAGGCTTATTGCATGATGGGCAAATGATGTTAGAGCTTTTCGTATCAATCACAAACAAGACAATAAAACCTAAAAAAGTGCCCGATACAATGAATGCGATGCTATTCATTAAATTTAAAAACAACAGAAAACAAATAGCCCAACGAAAATATCTTAATTGATTAAATTTAGTCACAGGCTTTCCTTGGCACATAGACATAATGACTCCCACACGGTGCTAGCCTCCGCATTTTCGTGGGTTAGCTTAAAGCCAGAGCCATAATTAGTTTGCAAATTAACTAAACAGCAGAGGCTAGCATGAACAAACATAGCATACTTTTCATTGGCTTAGATACGCATAAAGAATTTAATGAAGTGGCCTATCTTGAAGATCACCGTGGTGCCCAGCCCGTCCATTACGGCCGTATTCCTTCGGCTAAAGCGGCCGTTAAAAAGCTCGTCAGGCAATTTGAATCTAAGTACCCACACGCAACTTTGCACTTCGTCTATGAAGCAGGACCCTGTGGTTACTGGATTTATCGGCTTATCACTAGCCTAGGGCATTGTTGTTATGTGGTGGCCCCGTCGCTTATCCCCAAAAGCCTGGCGAGCGTGTAAAGACCGATAAGCGTGATGCCATTAAGTTGGTCAAATTACTAAAATCTGAAGACCTCACTCCGATTTATGTTCCTGAGCCGGAAGACGAGGCCGTGCGAGACTTATCTCGCGCTAGAGAAACGGCCATGAAAGATTTGAAAGACGCTAAGTACCAATTAAAAGCGCTGCTTCTGCGCAATAACATCAATTACAGCGGAACAGCAAACTGGTCACTCAAACACCTTAGGTGGCTCACCGAACTGGTGTTGCCTCATCCAGCACAGCAAATCGTGTTGCAAGAATATATCCAAACCATCAATGAACGGATGGACAGGCTGAAACGGCTCGATAATGAACTTGAGTATCAGGTCAGGAGCTGGCGATATTATCCGGTGGTTAAAGCCATTCAGGCGATGCGGGGCGTTCGCTTACTAGTCGCTGCCGGTGTGATTGCCGAACTGGGAGATTTAACCCGCTTTGACCATCCCCGAAAATTAATGAGTTATTTAGGGCTGGTGCCATCGGAACATTCCAGTGGCGGCAAACGTCATTTAGGCGCAATCACCAAATGTGGTAATGGCCGAGCAAGACGGTTACTCGTTGAAGGCGCACACAGTTATCGTTATCAGGCAGCTGTTACGACCGAACTGCAAAAACGGCAGGAAGGTTTACCTAAGTTGATTGTCGATATGGCCTGGCAGGCGCAACTGCGGCTATGCCGCCGCTATCAGCGCCTGATGCATAAGGGCAAGCATTACAACGTGGTAGTCACTGCGATTGCCAGAGAAATGGCTGCGTATATCTGGGCAATAGCCAGAGAAACAGTACTAAGTCCGGTCAATCCAAAATTACGTATCGCGAGGGTACCGGCATAAAATGAAAACAGAATTTGAGTTAGCGCGTTGGATCAAGCATCGGGTGTGGCACAACCACCGAGGGCGTTAGGATGGCAATGAATAGAAATATTGATTGAACCACGAACATAGACTGAAGACAGGTGCCACGACGGGCTAAGTAAGGTAGGCGCTGCTAATCGACAGATTGGTAATCCACGGATACCACCGGGGCGACGCTTCGCCATGATAACCGACGACATTACTTGCTTCATTCGATGCGTTAACTCAACTTATTGAGCGACAAACTGATTATTAAGGGCTTAAAAAGTTAGGCAGGCAACGCTGTGTTTAACTTGACAGAGGGAGTCATACCAACGCCGCAAGAAGAGGCGCGCGTTAGCGCGTCCTTCTTGCTTGCCTTGTTAGCAACTTAGTTGAAAATAACTTCATTAGGCGCCACCTGCCATAACTCTGTGTTAAAGCTAAAGTTTGTGACGATTTCACCGCTGGACTTTTTGTATAACAGGGCATAACCAAACACAGGTGAATTTTCATAATTCATCACGTAATAAACCAAACGAACTCTTTCACTGAGTTTCTCTTCCCTCATTGGTTCAATACCTAGGAATTTTCCATAATAGGCTTCTATTTGACGGATATTGTTCGACTGTGTGATCAGGCTCTTCTCGCCCTCCAAAGGAGATCCTTTCATTAAAGCTGGAATAAATGCATCTACGCCATCCTTCAAGTACGCAGCAGATGCATCCTCGATTGGCTTCCCAAGATCAATGGCATATGAACTTACGGAAAATAGAATAGATATTACTATACCCAAGTATTTCATTTTTCTTCCTTAGTTATGGTGTTTGCTAACAGCTTATTAGTGAGACCTTGCAAGGTATGCTACCTTGTAAGGTAGGATATTATCTATGTATAGACAAACTAATAAAGCTTCAAAAAATTATCGTAAATCATACACTAATCGAAAATTTGCTATAGAACAAGAAAGCTTTGTAGAGCCACAAAACATTCCTGAACTAAGAAGAATAATCGAAATCACCGATTACGATAGTGGTGAACCCATTACTCATAAACTTGAACTGTATAAAACTGATCGGATCGATTGTTATAAAGTTTTAGTCGACGGAAAGCTTTGGAAAAAGCGTATTGGTTGGAGCAACATCTTGGCAGGAATTAGAAAAGCCCTCCCTAGATTAGCTAGGGAGTGAGTGTCCGTACTTCGCCCAAAGCCACCATCAGAGCATTCACGTTAACTCGTTTTGGAGCAAAAACGAGTTATGTATAAAGGTTCGCTTCTTGTACTAAGCTGACCATCCAGCCAGCCTATTTCCATTGTATTAGTGCAACATTAAATTACCGATATAAAGCTTAGTCCTTGTGCGACAGCATTGAATACAGCGCATCGATACGTTTATTAATGCGCTTGTGTTGATTGTGCATGTCAAAACCCTGAGCGAATATCAAAATCACCAGCACATAGAGTACTGGTTCGCTCAGCACCTCTGGGTACATGGCTTGTAATATCAGTACCACCAGCAAATTGCTAAGCAAACGCGCCACCCAGCTTTTCCATGTAGGGCGCAAATGATTAAACGTGGCTAAGTGTTGTTGTTGACGGCGTTGCTCCTCTAAACACCACTGCGCCATCGCTTTGTCCTTTTGCATTTATTAAGCTCCTTAAAAATTATATATCAGCCTTTGTATATCGCGCTGTTAGCGATAGTGCTGCACCAGGCTAAGTTCACCCTGTTTAAATTCACATTCAGTATCGGCACCATTAATCATGACCCAGTTGGGCGCAACATGACCAATATCAGCATCGATAATAACCGGGCACGTTACCCCTTGAAGGGCGTAATCAAGGGCATCATAGTAGCTAAAATCTCCCTGCCCTAGGCACAATGAACGCCCGAGAATAATGCCACTGAGATTCTCTAATCCTCCAGTGGCGCGCACCGCCAATAAGCCCCGAGCAAATTGTGCCGGGCTCAGCTCGGCATTTTCCAAATACAAAATCACACCTTGCGTGTGATGTACTCGCCACTGCTTTAAGTCTAAAAACGAGCTGCATAACAAAGGAAACAATGTATCGGCGCAGCCACCGATTAAACGTCCAGCAAACTGCGCTGAGTGCGACCCTGAAAACATGCGCGTGTGAGTTGGCGTATCTCCCTTAAAAACGGCTTTGGGATGCGTACGGTAGTTGGGGTGTGTCGCCTGATAACATTGGCTACTGCGTTGTTGCAATTGCTGGCCCAAGCTCAAGTTCAGCGCAGTAAATACTTGCTCAACCTGAGCACTGCAGTCATTGATGCCTAATTGCATTAAATTAGCGCAGTGCATGGTTGCCCACTGGCAGCGATAGCTTAATACGGCACTAATGGTGCTGATATCGGAAAACCCTGTTAACCACTTAGGTGCGGCATTAGCTAAGGCATCAAAATCCAAGTGGGGCAATAAATCTAAAGCGAAATCCCCACCCCAAGGCGGCATAATTGCAGCCACCGTCTCATCCAATAGCAGTGTCATCAGCTCATTGGCGCGCGCTTCAGGAGAGGCGCTCACTAACCCTTGTTTTCGTAGCGAGTCGCCCTCTCGTACTTGAAAGCCGCGTTGCTTAAGGCCCTCCAGTACATAATCCAAACGTGGCCAAAAAGGCGCATCGACACCCGAGGAGATCGCGGGAACGGCGATAGTATCACCGGGTTTTAACGGTGCAGGATAACGCATGGGAGCTTCCTTGTTGAGTCATTTGCGCAGGCTATGATGCGCAGTACACGGTTTCCCTGCGTAAGAGCATCACTACCATAAAAAAGCCCGCGTCAAGGCGCGGGCTTTTTAGAATGAATACGCTCGTTTAGAGGTATTCAACTTCAATAATTTCGTATTCCACCGCACCATTAGGTGTTTCAATGTTCACGCTGTCGTCGAGTTGTTTGCCGACAAGACCGCGAGCAATGGGTGAATTAACCGAAATCAGGTTATTTTTAATATCCGCTTCGTCGTCACCAACAATGCGATAACGTACTTCTTCGTCGGTATCCACATTTAATATGGTGACCGTGGTGCCGAAAATCACTTTGCCGTTGTTCGGCATTTTAGTGACGTCGATAATTTGCGCATTCGACAGTTTCGCTTCAATTTCTTGAATACGACCTTCACAGAACCCTTGTTGCTCACGGGCAGCGTGATACTCGGCGTTCTCTTTCAAATCTCCGTGTTCACGCGCTTCGGCGATATCAGCGATGATCTTTGGACGCGTTACTGTCTTTAATTCGTTTAACTCTTCACGCAATAGCTCTGCACCGCGTGCGGTCATTGGAATTTTTTGCATAGTTTTCCCACTTACGGTAGGCCGCAGCAACACTGCGGCCAAGCGCTTAGTTTACTCGTTGGTGTAACTCTTGAACTGACGCTACGTGGCCACGATCGTCTGCTGAGTTAGCCGTACAGTTGGCAAACGCAGCATTCAAGGTGGTGGTGTAGTTTGTCTTGTGCATCAAGGCGCCACGACGTAACACTTTGGAATCCTCAATCGCTTGGCGACCTTCGGTGGTGTTTACGATGTAGCTGTACTCGCCGTTTTTAATGCGGTCAAGGATATGAGGACGGCCCTCAAATACCTTGTTTACACGGCGAACTGCGATGCCCGCATCTTCAAGCGCTTGCGCTGTCCCTGAGGTTGCGTCTAGTTCAAAGCCTAGTTCAGTCATGGTTTTAGCAAGCTCGATAGCTCGCGCTTTGTCACCATTACGTACTGATAGTAACGCGCGACCACCGCGTGGTAAAGCATTACCTGCTCCAAGCTGCGCTTTTGCAAAGGCTTCGGCGAAAGTATCACCAACGCCCATCACTTCACCGGTAGAACGCATCTCTGGGCCACGAATTGGGTCAACACCTTGGAATTTAGCAAAGGGTAACACCACCTCTTTAACACTGTAATAAGGTGGGATGGTTTCTTTGCTGATGCCTTGGCTCGCTAGGCTTTGACCAGCCATACAACGCGCCGCTACCTTAGCTAGTGGCACGCCCGTCGCCTTTGATACAAACGGAATTGTACGCGCGGCACGAGGGTTCACTTCAATCAGGTAAACTTCACCGTCTTTAACCGCGAACTGAGTATTCATAAGACCAATTACGCCCAGCTCAAGCGCCATGTTGCGCACTTGCTCACGCATAACATCTTGAATGTCTTGGCTCAGTGTATGGGCAGGTAGAGAACATGCCGAGTCACCAGAGTGTACCCCTGCTTGCTCGATGTGCTCCATAATACCGCCGATAATAACGGTTTCACCATCACACACTGCGTCTACGTCAACCTCAATGGCATCATCAAGGAAGTGGTCCAAAAGCACTGGGGCTTCATTAGACACCGATACCGCTTCATTCATGTAGCGGCGTAGGTCGTCTTCATCATAAACGATTTCCATCGCTCGGCCACCCAGTACATAAGAGGGACGAACCACCAGCGGGAAGCCAATTTCTTTTGATTTGGCAATCGCCTCTTCTTGCGACGTGACGGTGGCATTTTCAGGTTGCAGCAGGTTCAAACGCTCAACCATTTGCTGGAAACGCTCACGGTCTTCTGCACGGTCAATGGCATCCGGTGAAGTACCAATGATTGGTACGCCGTTCGCTTCTAGAGCGCGCGCCAGTTTCAATGGCGTTTGTCCACCGTATTGCACGATAACGCCTTTTGGCTTTTCAACACGAGCAATTTCCAGAACATCTTCAAGGGTGATTGGCTCGAAGTATAGGCGATCTGAGGTGTCGTAGTCTGTTGACACTGTCTCAGGGTTACAGTTCACCATGATGGTCTCATAACCGTCTTCGCGCATTGCCAGTGCTGCGTGCACACAACAATAGTCAAACTCGATACCTTGACCGATGCGGTTTGGACCGCCACCGATAACCATGATTTTGTCTTTGTCTGAAGGCGCCGCTTCACACTCTTCATCATAGCTTGAGTACATGTAGGCAGTGTCTGAACTAAACTCAGCTGCACAGGTATCCACGCGCTTGTATACGGGCAGAATATTCAGCTGCTGACGCTTTTTACGGATTTCTTTTTCCGACACACCGGCAAGCTCAGCAATACGCGCATCGGCAAAGCCTTTACGTTTTAAAGCGCGTAAGAAGTCGCCAGTAAGGCCAGCTAGGCCGCCTTCTTTGACTTTTTCTTCGTCTTTGATGATGTCTTCAATTTGCACCAGATACCAGCGGTCAATCTTGGTTAAATTAAATACATCTTCCACACTCATACCATGGCGCATCGCATCGGCGATGTACCAGATACGCTCAGCGCCCGGCTCACGTAGCTCGCGAGTGATTTTCTCAATCGCGCCTTTTTCACCAATAGGCAATACCGGGTTAAAGCCGGTCGCACCTACTTCTAATCCACGTAGTGCCTTGTGCAGTGACTCTTGCTGATTACGACCAATAGCCATCACTTCACCCACCGACTTCATCTGTGTGGTTAGGCGGTCATTAGAGCCGGCAAACTTTTCAAAGTTAAAGCGTGGAATTTTCGTAACAACGTAGTCAATAGACGGCTCGAATGACGCCGGAGTTTTGCCACCGGTGATATCATTTTGCAGCTCGTCCAGGGTATAACCCACAGCCAGTTTGGCAGCGATTTTTGCAATCGGGAAACCAGTCGCTTTTGAAGCCAATGCCGATGAGCGTGACACGCGAGGGTTCATTTCAATAATGACCACGCGGCCGTTATCTGGATTAACGCCGAATTGTACGTTAGAGCCACCGGTTTCTACGCCGATTTCACGCAGTACCGCCATCGAGGCATTACGCATGATTTGGTATTCTTTGTCGGTCAGTGTTTGTGCCGGCGCTACAGTGATTGAGTCACCGGTGTGTACGCCCATAGGGTCGAAGTTTTCAATTGAGCAAACAATGATGCAGTTATCATTTTTGTCCCGCACGACTTCCATTTCGTACTCTTTCCAGCCCAGTAAACTTTCGTCAATCAACAGCTCATTGGTCGGCGATAGGTCAAGACCTCGCGTACAGATTTCGTCAAACTCTTCCATGTTGTAAGCCACACCGCCGCCGGTGCCGCCCATGGTAAATGACGGACGAATAATACATGGAAAGCCAATGCGCGAGAGCACATCGTGGGCTTCATCCATAGAGCGCGCAATTTCCGCACGCGGACACTCAAGGCCAATATTTTTCATCGCGGCGTCAAAACGCTCACGGTTTTCCGCTTTATCAATGGCATCCGCCGTGGCACCGATAAGCTCAACGTCATACTTAGCAAGCACGCCGTGCTTATCCAGCTCGAGTGCACAGTTCAATGCGGTTTGTCCGCCCATGGTTGGCAGCACCGCATCGGGCTTCTCTTTGGCGATGATTTTCTCTACTACTTCCCAGTGAATAGGCTCGATGTAGGTGGCATCGGCCATTTCTGGGTCGGTCATAATCGTAGCAGGGTTAGAGTTAACAAGGATTACCCGGTAACCCTCCTCTTTAAGCGCTTTACAGGCTTGAGCACCCGAGTAGTCAAATTCGCAAGCTTGACCAATAACGATCGGGCCTGCACCTAAGATAAGAATGCTTTTTATGTCAGTACGTTTTGGCATTATTACTCCGGTCTTAAATTAGTTAGATTGCGCTTGCATCAGTTCGATAAAGTGATCGAACAACGGGGCTGCGTCATGGGGGCCTGGGCTAGCTTCTGGGTGGCCTTGGAAACTAAACGCAGGCTTATCGGTGCGGTGGATACCTTGTAAGGTACCATCAAACAACGATTTATGTGTCGCTCTAAGGTTCTCTGGCAAGCTTGCTTCATCCGCCGCGAAGCCATGGTTTTGCGCAGTGATCATCACTACACCACGGTCAAGGTCTTTTACCGGGTGGTTACCACCGTGGTGGCCAAATTTCATTTTTGCAGTGCTTGCACCTGAAGCCAGTGCTAATAATTGGTGACCAAGGCAAATGCCGAAAATAGGGATGTTTTTATCAAGGAAGGTTTTAATGGCGTCAATGGCGTAAGTACAAGGTTCTGGATCGCCGGGGCCGTTAGAGAGGAAAATGCCATCGGGATTAAGCTTTAACACCTCTTCGGCCGAGGTTTGTGCCGGCACCACCGTGAGCTTACAGCCTCTATCCACCAACATCCTGAGAATGTTGCGCTTTACGCCAAAGTCGTAGGCAACCACATGAAACTTTTCGTCCTCAGCGCTTAGGGTTTTAAAGCCCTCGCCCAGTGTCCAGCTCGTTTCGCGCCACTCGAATGGCTCGCTGGTACAGACTTCTTTGGCTAAATCCATGCCTTTCAACCCAGGGAAGGCTTGCGCCGCTTCCAGGGCTTTATTCTCATCAACCTCATCGCCCGCGATGATACACCCGTTTTGCGCCCCTTTATCACGAAGGATACGAGTCAATTTACGGGTATCGATATCGGCGATGCCTAAAATGTTACGTTCTTTTAGGTAATCGTCGAGCGATTGTTGGTTGCGGAAATTACTCGCTAGCAGTGGCAAATCGCGGATAACTAGGCCTTTAGCCCAGATACGTGCCGCTTCTTCGTCTTCGCTGTTAGTACCCGTGTTCCCGATATGCGGGTAAGTCAGGGTAACGATTTGTTCGGCATATGACGGATCAGTCAAGATTTCTTGGTAACCAGTCATCGACGTGTTGAATACTACTTCACCCACTGACATGCCGTCAGCGCCGATCGCAGTACCGCGAAACACTGTGCCGTCTTCTAGGACTAACAGAGCGGATTTAGTCAAGTTAACCTCCTAACAGTAAAAAACGGGAGTAAAAATGACCGATTTACTACCCGTTTGCAGCGCTTGGTTATACGCATTATGAAATTTTGGCAAATTGACGATATTCTACACGAGAGTCGGAGAAAGATCTAATTAAAAGTTTGTAAATATAAAAAACAGCACCTATTCAATGAAAAGCTCCCGAAACTCGTAAAAACACCCTTAAAGTTCTATAGTTCGAGCACATCTTGCATAGTATAAAAGCCAGGTTGCTTATTTTGCACCCACTTCGCAGCCCTCACTGCTCCTTGCGCGAACGTCATTCTTGAGCTTGCTTTGTGTGTTAATTCAAGCCTTTCACCCATTAATGCAAAGTAAGCCGTATGTTCACCAACTATATCGCCACCTCGTAGCACCGAATAGCCAATTTCCTTTTGAGATTTGGCCTGCTCACTTTGTGAGCGGTCATACACAGCGACGTCATCATGTTGCCATTGTTTGGCTTCGGCAATGGCTTCACCAAGGGCTAATGCGGTCCCTGATGGTGCATCAATCTTATGGCGGTGGTGAGCTTCGAAAACCTCTATGTCGGCGTCATCACCCATTTTCTGCGCTGCCGTTTGCACCAAATTAAGTAATAAATTAATACCGACGCTAAAGTTACGGGCAAAAACAATGGGGATATGCTCACTGGCATCATACATACGCTGCATTTGTTGCTCATCAAGCCCGGTGGTACCAATCACCATCGGCGTACCTTTAGCAACGGCGATATCAAGGTGGGCCAGCATGCCAGCAGGAAGGGTGAAATCAATCAGCACGTCACACTGACTTTGCTCATCGAAGGCGCTAAAAGCTAAGCCCTCAGCGTGTTCGCTTAGGTCTTTAACTACATTGTTGACGTTGACACCGAGCAGTTGCGAGTGCGCGCGTACATAAGCGCCTGCGAGCTGCGTGTCACCATCATTATTGGTTGCAGCTAATAACACTTGCCCCATTCGGCCATTGGCACCGAGTACCCCTACACGAGCAGACATATATTTTCCTTCAATCAATGAAATACTGATAGCCTCTATGCTAACGCAGATGCACAGGGTGCGCGAGTGAGAAAGATTCAAAACAACATCCTGTGACCATATCGTGTGCGATTTCATTTTAGGCCTAGGGTAAGCCCGCTAATTATGGCTAAGCGCTCGATAATGTTAATTTTTTGTGTTACTACTGAGTAAAATAACAACAACCACAATGAACGCCGTAGACTTTAGCCGTCCATACGTATAAACTGCCCAAAAATACGCGCCGATTTGGTCTTTGGCTTGCGGGCGCACGCAGGGTTTGATGGACAAATCATGCGAAAGAAATACAGCTAAAAGAAGAACTTTTGGCTGTTGGCGATCATTTTTTGAGGTATTCATGCAGCCTACTTACAACGCAACAACGGCAAAACTGTCGTTGCTTCCACTGCTTATTTTTGTCGCGCTATTTTTGGGCACTGGATTGTATCTACAATCGCAAGGTGTCGATTATGCGTTTTACCAACTCCCTGCCCCAGTCGCGATTCTACCAGCCATCGTTATCGCCTTTTTGATAACAAAACAAAGTATTAATGCCTCGGTGGAAACCTTTATTCGTGGTGCTGGGCATAGCAATATCATCACCATGTGTTTGATTTATCTATTGGCCGGTGCATTTTCCGCTGTTGCTGGAGCCACTGGCGGCGTTGATGCTGTGGTCAATGCCGGCCTGTCTTTTATTCCTGCAAGTATGCTATTACCTGGGCTGTTCCTAATAGCCGCGATAGTATCGACGGCCATGGGCACGTCTATGGGCACCATTGGCGCCATCGGCCCAATCGCCCTTGCCGTCTCGGCGAAAACAGGCATCGACCCTGCACTTATGGCGGGTACTATCGTCTCCGGGGCCATGTTTGGCGATAACTTATCGATCATATCTGATACCACCATTGCGGCTACACGCACCCAAGGCTGCGAGATGAAAGACAAATTCCGTGAGAATTTAAAAATCGCCCTGCCTGCCGCCATTTTAACAATTACATTATTGGTCATGCTCACACCACCACCACAACAGGTAGAAGTAGCGGAGTTTGATTGGCTCTTAGTGTTGCCGTATTTCTTTATTCTTGTGCTTGCGGTGATGGGACTGAATGTCTTTGTCGTGCTCTTTAGCGGCATTATCTTCGCAGCAATAATGGGCTTTACAGGCGACTACCAAGGCAGTGCCTTTGTAAAAGACGTTTATCAGGGTTTCAGTGACATGCAAGAGATTTTCTTGTTATCCATGTTCATCGGTGGCCTGTCGGAGTTTATTCGCCGAGGTGGCGGGCTGGATTACCTTGCCAATAAAATTCAAGCGTTGACCAAAATCATTGCCCGTTTCAATCGCAAGGTGGCTGACCAAATTGGTATTGCGCTGCTGGTGATGACATCGAATTTGTGTATTGCCAATAACACGGTCTCCATTATTGTCGCAGGCCCGGTGGCTAAGAAGCTCGCAGACGATGGCGACATTGCAGCAAAGCGCTCGGCCAGCTTACTGGATATTTTCGCCTGTGTACTACAAGGCTCATTGCCTTACGGCGCCCAAGCTCTGTTACTAGGTGCAACGTTTAGCATTAGTCCATGGCAGGTATCAACCTCGGCTTATTACTGCTTCATCTTGGCTGTTACGGCAATTATTACCATCATACTGCGGCGCCATCGCGGTTAAATCAACGCCATGCAGATGGTGGTTGTTCGCCATCATCTGCTATAATTGCGTTGACTTTCCTTTTAGAAACATCTTGTTATGAAAATCAATACACGTAACCTTGTCGCCTGTGCATTGACAGGCTGTAGCTTGGCGACCATGCCAGCGTTCGCGGCCAATTGGAGTCAGACTCAACTGCACGTGAATTATGGCGACTTTAAAAACCCTTTCTCGGGCCAAAAAGCAGATACCAGCGTCGTGTCTTTGCAACACGCGTCGGCTTACGATTACGGCGATAACTTCTTTTTTATCGATGTTATTCATGATGACCTTGATGATGGCTACCAAGACAGTGATTTCTACGGTGAGTGGTACTCGAATTTCAGCCTATCAAAAATCTCTGGCGAAAATATCAGTGCCGGCCCTCTCAAGGATGTCGGTTTTGTAATGGGCTTTAATGCCGCAGGCGATGCCAAGGTGCTTAAATACCTACCCGGGGTGAAACTCGACTGGCAGGTAGATGGCTTTGACTTTTTCTCTACCTTAGTCACGGCTTATATTGATGATAGCGATGGCGTTAGTGCCGGTGGCGCGCCAACCGAAAGCGACAGTTGGATGCTGGATATTGCCTGGGGCGCACCTTTTAGCCTCGGCGAGCAAAAGTTCTACTTTACCGGCCACGTTGAGTACATCGATGGCCGTACTAACGAGTTTGGCGAAAAAGTACAAAACTGGGTACTAGCACAACCGATCCTGCAGTGGGATTTGGGCCACGCGCTTAAAACAAAAGAACGCACCTTGATGCTGGGTATCGAATGGCAATATTGGCACAATAAACTGGGCACCAATACCTCTGAGTCGGTTCCGCAAATTCACTTGGCTTGGACCTTTTGATCAGGTAACTTACAGCTCTTAGATAATCGAGGAATAATAATAATGCCCAAGGCAAGTGAGATAAAAAAACACGCGGCTATTGAGTATCAAGGTCGGGTGATGATTGTACGCGACATTGAGCGCTCTGTGCCTCAAGGCCGCGCCGGTGGGAGCCTATACCGCATGCGTATGTATGATGTGGTTGATGGCACCAAGGTGGATGAAACGTTCAAAGCCGAAGACATGCTTAATTTTGCCGATTTACAGCGTCGTGCTGCGATGTTTTCGTATGTTGACGGTGATGAGCATGTGTTTATGGATGAAGAGGACTACACCCCCTATCATCTCAACAAAGACAGCATTGCTGAACAGCTACTGTTTATTGACGAGTCGACTAAAGGCTTACAGGTAGTATTAGTTGAAGGACGCCCTGTGTCCATCGACCTACCAACTAGCGTTGAATTAGTGATTGAAGACACTTCACCATCCATTAAAGGGGCATCGGCCAGTGCACGCACCAAACCGGCAACCTTGAGTACAGGGCTGGTAGTACAAGTGCCTGAACACATTTCCAGCGGTGATAAGATTAAAATTAACACCGCTGAGAGCAAGTTTATCAGCCGCGCTTAGCGCTGATTTATTGTAGAGGTAAGCGCTCGCTTACCTCTTCCTTACCAGGCGTTCTGCAAGCATCTGACTGCGTTTCATACTGGCTATTCGTTACGTGTATACACCTGAAGCAGCGGGTGGTCATACTGCGCAAAATCAACGGTAATAGACAAACGTTGTCGTCCCGTAAATAATTGCTTAAAAGCCTCTGGTGAGCGCCGCATACCATCTGCAAAAAGCCCCATGACCTGCTGATGATTCAAACTGCGTTTGCCGCTTTCAGTGTTTTCAATGGTCAGCATCGCCACACGACGCCCGGAGCGACTGCTCATAGGCACCACATTTAACACTTTGAAAGCACTGATGTCCGGCTCAATATTATCGTCATTAGCAAAGGCCAACGCTAAGCTTGTTGGTAAACTAGGGTCTAGATGTAAAGCGCTATCACTGTCCTTGGCATCGCTAAAGCCGCTATAACTCGCCACGGCTATCAATAGTGTCACTAAGTAATTATTGGCCACAGATTTCTCCTGGTGATGGCAATGCATGGTCAGTGCCTTGCACAAACCATTGTTTATCTCGCTGGACTAACAGCATCGCAGGAGGCCCAGGCTGGCGCTGAACCTCTGTTAAGCGGTAAAAACCCAGTGCTTTAGGGCAATATACATAGAGCACCTGCATGTAGCCAGGCTCGTTATCATTGTGCTGTTGCGCCAACACATAAGGGCCAATCTGCTCATAGTGCTTTGATTTATCGATCACACTCTGCATACCCACAAGCAGTAAAATGCCATGTAAGGCACTCATTAGCATGACCGCTTGCGCGGCGATAGTAGCCAAAGGCCTGTAGCTGCGCTTTTCTATCGCCCACCACAAATAGGCGCTCAAACCACCAGCCAGTGCTAACTTAACCGAGCTAAACACCACACCGATACGATACATCAGCATGGGGCTGTGCCACTGTATGGCAAATACCGGCGCGCTAATCAAACTATCAATAATAAGCACAAGCGCCAGTAACAGTGGGATAAATACTGGCGGCCTTTGCTTAAGTTTTTTATAGGCGCTGAGCATTTAAGTGCTTACCGAGCGACTAACGGCATTGCGGACGCTTGCCTTGCTTTTGAGCACTGCTATACAAGCTTTGTGCATTGGTCATTTGCTTTTGCAACTGCGTAATGCGACTTGATGGCGCCGGGTGGGTTGATAAAAACTCTGGCTGACGAGCGCCACCTTGCTTGGCCATATTCTGCCACAATGCCACTGACTGTTGGGGCTCAAAGCCTGCTTTGGCCATCAACTCAAGACCGATTTCATCGGCTTCGCTTTCATGAGTACGACTAAAGGGTAACACCACACCAAATTGGGCTCCTAGACCCAAGGCCTGCATAATCTCATTGCGATAGCTCACCTCGCTCATATCCAGTGCCACAGCACCTAACTGCATACCCGTTTGCAGTAGTTGGCTTTGCGAAACGCGTTCATTCGAGTGCTCAGCAATCACGTGCCCCACCTCATGACCCAACACCGTCGCGAGTTGATCTTGATTCTGCGCCACATCTAATAGTCCGGTGTGTACACCAATGTAGCCACCTGGTAATGCGAAGGCATTCGCCGAGGGTTCATCAAACACCACCACTTCCCACTCTTGTTGCGCGTATTGCTGCGGTAGAACGGTGATCACCGCATCAGCCACACACTGCACATAGGCATTGGTGGCGGGATCTTTGTTGATCTTCTGTTCTTTTTTCATTTGTTCAAAGCTAGCACCGCCGAGTTGGCTCATCTCACTGTCTGAATATAAAGCCACTTGGGTGCGCCCTGTGGGCGATGTTTTGCATCCACCAAGCGCGGCGACAAGCGCCAGCGCGATTAAAGCATGTTTCATGATTTGTTCCCTATTTACCGAATGAGGTTAGCATAGCAAAGTGTGATGGGGCTCGCCTAGCTCTACGCAAAAGTATAAAACTGTATAATTAACATTATCTTAATAACATTTGGCTGTTACCTACTCGCAGCGGGTGATATAGTGAACAAACCAAGGTGTTTTATCCGTCTGCGCTGAACCCCAATACGTTAAAAGTATCAAGCCAGCCTTGGTTTCTCCACACTATCAAATTGAAGACTGAATTCTATGTCCACAGACGATATAAGAACGCCTAGTCGGCGTTTATTACTGCCGCTGTTAGCCAGTATTGTTGCTATTACCCCGCTTGCGGTGGATATGTATCTGCCGGCGATGGTGCAAATTGCCGCTGATTTAGGCGCGACCATGCCACAAGTGCAAATTTCACTGAGTGTGTACTTAGGTGGTTATGCGTTAGGTATGCTGTTTTTTGGCCCCATAGCCGATCAAATGGGCCGTCGTCGCCTTGCCCGCATTGGCCTCGGACTATTTGCGCTGTGCTCATTGGCATTGGCATTTTGCCAAGACATCCATCTTTTTTGGGCATTACGGGCTGCACAAGCCTTTACCGGCGCCGCTGCTACAGTTGTAGTGCCTGGCATTATTCGTCATATATATCAGCAAAATACCGCTAAAGGCATGAGCTATGTGTCGATGATTATGATGATTGCACCGCTTATTGCCCCGAGTATTGGCTCGCTGATCCTCGGCCTTGCGCAGTGGCAAGTGATTTTCTTAACGTTAGCAGGGTATGCCGTATTTATTCTTGTGTGGGTGCAAATGCACCTGATCGACATTCCCATTTATCGCAGCGAAAAGCGTGGCTTGAGGCTGTTTTTTGAAAGCTACTCGGTAGTACTGAGCGAACCTAAAGCCCGGGCAGATATACTCTCCTCAATGTTGGCGTCATTCGCTTTCTTTTGCTTTTTGACCTCGGTGCCGTTTATCTATTTAGATTACTTTGAAGTGTCAGAGCAACTATTTGGGGTGTTATTTGCCTTTAACGTAATAGCGTTGATGATAGGCAACTTCGTCAATACCCGTGTGGTGCCGAAAGTGGGTTCTCGGCGCATGTTGTTTATCGGCTTAACTCTGGCTTTTATTGCCGGCGGCACTTTACTCACAGTGAGCCTAATGCAGCAGTCACTGTACTTTATCGTCTTTAGTATTGCGCCATTAATGATGAGCTTGGGTATCATTGCCAGCAATGCTGATGCTCTTATTTTAATGGAATTTGAACGCAACTCCGGCACGGCAACCGCCGTGATTGGTACTTTGCGTTTTGGTAGCGGCGCGCTGGTAGGGCCTATTCTCGCCCTGATCCATCCTGAAAATGCGGTACCATTTTCAAGTATGATGTTCAGTGCCCTAGTACTGATTCTGCTTACCCAGTTTTGGCATCACAAAAAAAATGCCCGCTAAGCGGGCATTTAGAGTATTATCTGGTCGGCCCTTATGGCGCTTTTGACACCATCACCATAGCCGGGCGCAATAGGCGACCGTTGAGTGTGTAGCCTTTTTGCATCACTGCAAGCACAGTATTAGGTGCTACGTCTTCACTAGGTTGCATACTCATTGCCTGATGTAAATCAGGGTTGAATGTTTCGCCTTGAGGCTCAACCACTTCAACGTTAAATTTGCCAAGCGCTTCAACAAAGCTTTTCGCTGTCATTTCAACGCCTTCGAGCATAGGCTTAATCGCCTCGTTGTCTTTATCAGCAAACTCAATGGCACGTTCAAGGTTATCGAGCACAGGAAGCAGATCACCGGCAAACTTTTCCAGTGCAAACTTGTGCGCCTTGTCGACATCTTGAGCCGCACGACGACGAATGTTTTCCACTTCGGCAGCAGCGCGAACAACGCTATCTTTTTGATCTTCTATCGTTTGCTTCGCCGCTTCTAATTCTGCGTGAAGCGCAGCGATTTCAGCTTCTGCGCTGTTATCATCGCCTTGAGCTTGTTGCTCACTCGCCTGCTCTTGTTCCACCGCTTCTTGCGGGTTGTCCTGTTCGTTTTCTTTCGCCTGTGTTTGCTCGGACATTTATCTGTTCTCCAAAAACTGCTTAACTGCGTTTTATTATGGGGATGGTTTAAGTGGTTTCAAGGTCCACTTCTTCGATTTGCGCAAATTCTTGAATAATTGCTTCGATCTCTGCTGATTTCGGGGCAATCACACAGAATCGGCTTTGGTATTCGTGATTCGCAAAGTACGCCAAACTCAATATTAAGAAGTCATCAAATCCTGGCATCGGCACACTGTTACCTAGTAGCACCGACACACCATTGCGAAAGGCCAGCTTATCTTCAACCGCATGTAAAAAGCGCACTCCAATAGCATATTCTTGGTCGTGCTGGCTGTGAGCGTAGAGATTATTCTCGCCTACCACGATGCTGTTATCAGTGCCCAACTTATTACCCAGCTCTCGCGTCCACTGAGCCAGCGAACCATGGCAATAATGCGGTGCAGTGCGACTCATTGCTTTCATGCGGTGGATCCCCTCGAGCAAATTTTGCTGGGCAAACACCGAATTCAGCCAAGTTGCAAACTGATAGCGAATGTCGTCATTGGCTTCGACGGGCTTAGTAATAAGAATGTTATGGCTTTGCCCGTGCCGGTCAAGCAGCAGCACCAGCCAATGTTTGCGGTCAAAATCAAGTACTTCAACTCGAAATACAACTTGCGTCGTTACCTGTGGTAGGCCGACACAGACGCACACTTTAAAGCGTCGCGCGAGGTGATGCGCAAACTCAATCAGTTTGTCCTGCGGGGGCTGCCAATACAAGCCGAGTTGGTCAAGGTCGAAATAACTCTCAAACCAAAACGCAAACCCCTGCTCGGTAGGAATACGCCCCGCAGAGGTATGAGGTGAGTACAGTAAACCGAGCTTTTCAAGTCGAGACATGGCATTGCGCACGGTGGCACTGCACACCGCCATGCCTTTTTGTTTGGCAATACGGGTCGAGGCGACAGGGTTACCTTCGCCGTCGCAGTACAAGCTCATTACAGCAGAGAAAATCTGCTCGTCACGTGGTGATAATTTCATATAGTTATAATTTAGGCTCTTTGCCTCAGTTTCAACACCCTGACTTTTGCGTTACTCTATAAGGAGTTAGTTCGGTCTTGGCACATTTATGAGCGCATCTTTTAAAACCATAGGCTTAATTGGTAAAGCCAATCATGAAGGCGCGGCGCTGACATTACAACGCCTCTATACCTTTTTGCAAGCACTAGGCTACAAGGTTTTGGTCGAGCGCCACTATGGCGGCCAACTTGAAGACGCGAAAGAAGCCACTTTGGTGGACTTAGTGGAGTTGGGTGAACGGGCCGATTTGGCGATTGTTGTCGGCGGTGATGGTAACATGCTCGGTGCCGCTCGGGTACTTGCCCGCTTTGATGTTGGGGTGATCGGCGTCAACCGAGGTAACTTAGGCTTTTTAACCGATTTAAACCCCGATAGCTTTGAAGCCTCTTTAGAGCAGGTTCTCAGCGGTCAGTATATAGAAGAAAAACGCTTTTTATTGGAAGTCGAAGTGTTTCGCCATGCTGAGCTAAAAAGTGCCAACTCAGCCATGAATGAGGCCGTACTGCACGCCGATAAAGTGGCTCATATGATTGAATTTGAGTGTTTTATCAACGATGATTTTGTCTTTTCGCAAAAATCAGATGGCCTGATAGTGTCCACGCCCACGGGGTCTACAGCCTATTCACTTTCTGGTGGCGGGCCGATACTCACGCCAGGTTTAAATGCCATGTCGCTAGTACCTATGTTCCCACACACCCTCTCCAGCCGCCCACTCGTCGTTGATGGTGACAGTGTGGTGCGTTTGCAACTCAGTCCTGGTAATACCGATAGCCTGCAAGTGAGTTGTGATAGTCACGTGGTACTGGCCCTGCTCCCTGGTGATGAGGTCGTTATTAAAAAGGCTGAAAAGCCTTTGCGGCTGGTCCATCCAACTGACTATTCATACTATAACGTATTGAGGCAAAAGCTAAACTGGGGTTCACGTCTGTATTAGCCGGCGTTAACTTAGCGTTCAGTTTTTATTGCAATTAGGCCCTATTTACATAAGAATAGGGCATTCGTTGTTTTCGGTTCCCACTCGTATCCTCATGGTTTTCGTCGTCATCTTGACACTCATTTTACTTATTACCTTACTTGGTGTGTACATGGTCATTGAGCGCAACCGTGAGAAAGCGCGAGAGGCTCAACGACGTATGTTTAACGCTCGGGTCAAGCAAGTTCAACAACGCTTTCAAAGCCATCTGCATGAGTATGAAGAAGCTCGCATTCTACGTCCCAAACATGTGCCGCAACTTAATGCTATCTGCAGCAACTTTTTCGTTGTTCAAGGACACAATGAGGATAACCTCACGTATTTAGAATACATCAGTGAACGTGTGCTGCAGACGTTGGACAGCGAGTTAGCTAAGTCTTATGTGCGTAACGACATAGATACCCTAGCAGAGCGAATTCAATACTTTATTAGTGAATTACCCACACGCGGTATCGAGTTTAATGCTGCGTTTTACCATGACATCCTTCCTACCCTGCTGACGCAGCTTATCTCCAGCGATCTCAGTGACCACGAGCAGCTTAAAGACGAGTCTGATGAGACTGAGGACGACGTCGATGAGCAGCAAGAGCACTCATCAGCACAACACGAAACTGTTTAAAATTTAATTTGCAAAAACCACAAACACTGTATAGATTAACAGTTATACATAACTGGATGGATGAACAGTATGCTGTGTGGATTAAAAATTACTAATTTTGCTATTGTAAGCGAATTGGAAACCCAATGGCGCAGTGGCATGACCGCCATAACCGGTGAAACAGGGGCCGGTAAATCCATTGCTATTGATGCGTTGTCGCTGTGTTTAGGTGAACGTGCTGACGCTGGTGCAGTGCGCCCAGGGGCAAAGCAAGCCGATATTAGCGCGCGGTTTGATATTAGCCAGCTGCCTAAAGCACAACAGTATTTGCAAGAGCATATGTTAGAGGGCGATGATGACGAATGTTTGCTGCGTCGCGTGGTTGCTAAAAATGGCCGTAGTAAAAGTTACGTTAATGGTATTGCCGTCACCGCTGGACAGCTAAAGGAGTTGGGCCAATATTTACTCTCCATCCACGGCCAACATGCTCATCAACTGTTGTTAAAAAGCGACCAGCAGCTGCATTTGCTAGACGAATACGCAGGCCACGGTGCACTACTTGAACAAGTGGCCAGCGCACATCATACCTATACCAATCTCCATCGTGAACGCCAGCAGCTAGAAGCTAAGCACGCCCAACAACAAGCACAGAAGCAACTGCTTGAATACCAAGTTGCTGAGCTTGATGAGTTCTCCCTAAATGAAGGTGAATACGCTGACATTGAAGCTGAGCATCACAAACTCAGTCATTCACAGCAATTACTAGAAGGCTCACAACAACAGCTTTATGCCTTGTATGAGGGCGAAGAACAAACCATTAACGGTGCATTGCAACAAAGCGCCGCTGCTATTGCCGAACTGGCCAACATTGATAACGCTCTTGAGGGCGTAGCGAATATGCTCAATGATGCGTGTGTGCAAGTGGAAGAGGCAAGCCGCGAGTTACGCGCTTATTGCGATGGCGCCGAGCTGGATCCACAGCGCTTACAGTATCTAGATGAGCGTCTTGGCACCGCAGTAACTCTGGCAAGAAAGCACATGGTTGAACCCGACGCCTTAGTAGAGCACCATCAGCATATTAAGGCTGAGTTAGAAGCTATTTGCGTCGATGACCAACGTTTAGCCCAATTAGACGAAGAAATAGCCTCAGCACTGGCTGCTTATCAGCAGCACAGTTTAGCGCTTTCAGACAGCCGCAAACACGCGGCTGAGCAACTGGGCGAGTTAATTGGCGCCAGTATGCATGAATTATCGATGGAAAATGGCCGCTTTGCCATTGAGCTTGATTACGACAACGAACGAGCCCCCAGTAAGCAAGGCCAAGACCGCATAGAGTTTATGGTTAGTACCAACCCAGGTCAGCCCTTACAGGCGCTTAGCAAAGTAGCATCCGGAGGCGAGTTATCGCGCATCAGTTTAGCGATTCAAGTAATTATCGCCCAACGGGTTACCACGCCTACTCTTATTTTTGATGAAGTGGATGTGGGTATTTCTGGCCCGACAGCCGCTGCGGTAGGTAAGTTATTACGTCGTTTGGGTGAGTCAACACAAGTGATCTGTGTGACCCATTTACCGCAGGTCGCTTCCAGTGCTATGAATCAGTTTTTTGTCGCCAAAGAAGTTGCCAATGATGAGACCTATACACAGATGCAGCCGTTGAATAAGCAAGGACGAGTCGATGAAATTGCACGGTTATTAGCAGGGGACAACATTAGTAAAGCAACTCTGGCTAACGCCAAAGAGTTGATTGCCGCACACGGGTAAGGGATTACACTCGATTAACTCTATATGAGCGCTCAGAGCACCAACAACTCGACTTTAGCCAGTGTACGGTCTTATGGATTGAGTCTGTGCACTAAAGTGCTGTTACTATTTCCTTGAGCACAGGTATCACCGATAACACCAGTAACAATGCCATCGTCAGGTTAAACCAGCGACGTCTGTTTGCGGTGTTAAGTAGATTTTTAAGCATTGAACCGAACATTAGCCACACGCCAACGCAGGGAAATGACACCAATAAGAAAGTCAGGACGATAACAATATTGTCGCTACTAAATTCCCCTCCAACACTCGTAAAAGCGGCAATAGCGCCGCTAGCAACAACCCAAGCTTTACCATTAACCCATTGAAATAACGCACCATTGATAAATGATAAAGGTCGATGCTGCTCCTTCCCCTCAATGGCAGCGGATGAAAAAGCAATAACGAACGCAAGGTAAAGTAAATAAAGAACACCTAAACACTTTATGACAAAGTGCAGGCTTGGGTATCTGCTAAACACATAAGAAAATCCTAGGCCGACAAGCAACAACATAACAGCAAAGCCCACGCAAATGCCTGTCAGTAACGGCAGACTACGCTTAACGCCAAAGTTAACGCCAGAAGTCATCACTAAAATATTGTTGGGTCCTGGGGTGATGGAAGCCGAAATGGCAAACAGAGTCACCGCTAACACATATTCCATAGCTCCTTACCTCCCTGTCATCATTTTCACTTACGGATGAAAAACCGGTTGAGCGGTTTTTAGCTTATCCTCTTTCAGTCACTGTTGGCTATAAAAAAACGGGCCAACAAGGGCCCGCTTTGATTTTCCCAGAAAAGAACTCTATACCTCGAGGTAATCCATGATGCCCTCAGCGGCGTTTCGACCTTCAAAGATCGCGGTGACTACCAGATCTGAGCCTCGTACCGCGTCACCACCAGCGAAAATCTTTGGATTAGTCGTTTGGTGAGTATATTCGCCTTGCTCAGGCGCAGTGATCCCACCCCAACTATTGATTTCGACACCAAACGGCGATAACCACTCCATCTTGTGGGGTTTGAAGCCAAAAGCCATGAGCACGGCGTCAGCGGCCACGACATGTTCAGAGCCCGCAACTTCTTCAGCGCGGCGACGACCATTTTCATCCGCCTCTGCGAGTTGGGTTTTTATCATTTTCACACCGGTGACGATGCCTTGTTCATTCACCTCAATACCTTTGGGTTGCACGTTGAACATAAATTCCACGCCTTCTTCTTTGGCGTTTTTCACCTCGCGCTTTGAGCCCGGCATATTTTCTTCATCGCGACGATAGGCACAGATCACATGGTTTGCCTGTTGACGCACCGAGGTACGCACACAATCCATCGCGGTGTCTCCACCGCCGAGCACGACAACGCGCTTGCCTTGCATATCAACAAAAGGCGTTTGGCTTTCGTCATAGCCCATCACGCGATTAGTATTACCAATTAAAAATGGTAATGCGTCATAGACGCCTTCGGCATCCTCATTGGCTAAATTGCCGCGCATGCTTTGGTATGTGCCAACACCTAAAAAAACTGCATCGTATTGATCAATAATACTTTGCAATTCAATATCTTTGCCTATTTCGGTATTCAGTTGAAACTCCACTCCCATCTCGGTGAAGATTTCACGACGACGCTGCATTACTTCTTTTTCGAGCTTGAAAGAAGGAATACCAAAGGTTAGCAACCCCCCGATTTCCGGGTGACGGTCAAATACCACCGGCTTAACGCCATTGCGTACCAATACATCAGCACACCCCAAGCCAGCGGGGCCAGCACCTATAATGGCGACTTTTTTATCAGTCCACACCACGTGCTTCATATCAGGCTTCCAGCCCATAGCAAACGCGGTATCGGTGATATATTTTTCTATATTCCCTATAGTCACTGCACCAAAGTCTTCATTGAGCGTACAAGCGCCTTCACAAAGACGGTCTTGCGGGCATACTCGACCACACACCTCTGGCAGGCTATTGGTGCGGTGAGACAGCTCTGCTGCCTCGAGTATACGTCCAGTGCGGATCAGCTTTAGCCACTGCGGGATGTAATTATGAACCGGGCACTGCCACTCGCAATAGGGGTTGCCGCAATCCAAGCAGCGATCCGCCTGAGAGTCGACTTGGTTTTGCGAAAATGGTTCGTAAATCTCGACAAACTGCTGCTTGCGTGTGGAGATAGGCTTTTTCCTTGGGTCCACGCGCTGCACGTCAATAAATTGATAAACATTCTGACTCATACTTCCTCCTATTGCGCCTGTACGCGCAACTCCGCGCTACTACGGGCGCGGTGGCCCAATAAACTCTGCACATCACTGGATCTTGGTTTCACCAACTTAAACAGCGGTAGATACAGATCAAAGCTAGCAAGAATAGCCTCGGCTCGCTGCGAACCGGTGAGTTCTAAGTGTTCAGCTATCAATCCACGGAGGTGCTCATGATGTGTTACTAAGTTGTCTAGTTCGACAATTTCCACCAGCTCGGGGTTGATGCGTTTATCAAAGTCTTGGGCTTCGTCGAGTACATAGGCAAAACCACCTGTCATCCCCGCACCAAAGTTGACCCCAACCTTACCAAGCACACATACGACGCCGCCGGTCATGTATTCGCAGCCATTATCTCCTAAGCCTTCAACCACAGCAGTGACGCCGGAGTTACGCACGCCAAAGCGCTCGCCAGCACAACCAGCAGCATATAAATGACCCCCAGTTGCACCATATAGGCAGGTATTGCCAATAATTGCCGCTTGGTGCGATTGGAAACATGAGCCCATTGGTGGGCGAACGACTAAACGCCCACCGGCCATGCCTTTACCGACATAATCATTGGCATCGCCAATAAGGGTCATCTCGAGACCACCGGCATTAAACACACCAAAAGATTGCCCGGCGGTGCCATGTAGCTCAAGACGAATTGGATCAGCGGCCATACCCTGGTTACCGTGCTTCGAGGCAATATAGCCGGAAAGCATGCCCCCAATGGAACGATCGGTGTTATTGATGCGGCTCACCAAATTTAAACCCGATAAGTTATCAATGGCCTCCTTGGCTTTATCGAGTAGCTCCTCATTCAAGCGCCCCGTATAATGCGAAGTATTGTGAACCGAGCAGTATAAGGTCTCACCGCTGATATTATTGGGCTTCTCCAATAAATGGCTGAGGTCGACTTTTTGCTGTTTCGGCGTTTTGCCCTCGATGGCTTCGAGTAATTCGGTACGACCAATTAAATCCACTAACCGCGTGACGCCCAGCGATGCCATGATTTCTCGCGCTTCTTGGGCAATAAACCTAAAGTAGTTCATCGCCATCTCAGGCAAGCCATGATAATGCTTGGCCCGTAACGTCTCGTCTTGCGTCGCTACACCGGTTGCGCAGTTATTGAGGTGACAAATACGTAGGTATTTACACCCCAGAGCCACCATAGGTCCGGTGCCAAAACCAAAGCTTTCAGCGCCGAGAATGGCCGCCTTAATGATATCTAGGCCGGTTTTTAAACCGCCGTCTGTTTGCAAACGAATGCGATGACGCAAGCCATTTTCGACTAAGGCTTGCTGCGTTTCCGCTAACCCTAACTCCCACGGGCTACCCGCATACTTCACTGATGTCAGCGGGCTGGCCCCGGTACCACCGTCGTACCCGGCTATGGTGATAAGGTCAGCGTAAGCTTTGGCCACACCGGTAGCAATGGTGCCGACCCCTGGCTCTGACACCAACTTAACCGAGATCATTGCACTTGGATTCACCTGCTTGAGGTCGAATATCAGCTGCGCCAAATCCTCAATAGAGTAAATATCGTGGTGTGGTGGAGGTGAAATTAAGGTCACACCTGGTACCGAATACCGAAGTTTTGCGATATAAGGTGTGACCTTCTCACCGGGCAGCTGGCCTCCCTCGCCAGGCTTAGCGCCTTGGGCGACTTTGATTTGGATAACATCAGCACTGCGCAGATAGTGCGGAGTGACGCCAAAGCGTCCTGATGCCACTTGTTTAATACGTGAATTTTTCTCGGTACCAAAGCGCAGCTTGTCCTCGCCACCCTCGCCCGAGTTAGAACACCCGCCTAAGCGGTTCATCGCAATTGCCAGAGCTTCATGCGCTTCTGGCGATAAAGCGCCGATACTCATGGCGGCAGAATCAAAACGCTGATAAAGCGCCTCTGCCGGCTCAACATCATCGACACTAATGGCCTTAGTATCACTGCGCAGCGCGAGCATATCGCGCAAATTAGTGATGGGACGATTGTTTACCAGTGCCGCATAACGTTGATAGTCCGCATAGTCTCCTGAGCGCACTGCGGTTTGCAGTGTTTGGATCACATCGGGGTTATAAGCGTGATATTCGCCGCCATGAACGTATTTTAACAGCCCACCATGGGAGAGCAGTTTACGTGCACTAAATGCCAGTTTGCGCAACTTGCCTTGGTCGTGCTCAAAATCCTCAAAACAGGCACCAGCGATACGACTCGCCACGCCTTTAAAGCATAGCTCGACCACTTTATCGGATAGCCCCACCGCTTCGAACAACATAGAGCACCGGTATGACGAAATGGTACTGATCCCCATTTTCGACATAATCTTAAACAACCCTTTGTTGATAGCATTGCGATAAGACAGCGTCACTTCGCGGTAGCTCTTGTCGATCACCTTGTTGTCGCTCATCGCCACTAGCGACTCATAGGCGAGGTAGGGGTAAATAGCAGTTGCACCAAAACCAAGTAACACCGCGAAATGATGAGGATCGCGTGCGCTTGCAGTTTCGATAATTATGTTAGTGTCACAACGCAAGTCGTTATTCACTAAACGTTGCTGAACCGCGCCAACGGCCATTGCCGCCGGAATAGGCAGGCTGTCTTGGGTAATATGGCGGTCGGTTAAAATCACCATCACCGCGCCTTCTTCAGCCTTACGCTGCGCTTCATCACAAACGCGTTCCAACGCCTGCTCTAAGGTCTCATCACTGGTGTAGTTTAGGTCCACTTGGCTGTGGCTATAGTGCTCATCATTGGCACTGCGCAGCTGCACCATATCCGAGTACATCAGCACTGGCGAATCAAATTGCAAGCGCTTAGCGTGTCCTGTGGTCTCATTGAAAACATTTTGCTCACGGCCAATGCAGGTCGTTAGTGACATGACATGGTTTTCCCGCAGTGGATCGATAGGCGGATTCGTGACCTGAGCAAACTTTTGTCGAAAATAATCATATAAGGAGCGATGGCCCTCAGAAAGTACCGCAAATGGCGTGTCATCACCCATTGAGCCGGTGGCTTCTTGGCCATTTTCACCCATTACCCGAATGACCTGGTCCAACTCCTCATTGGTGTAGGCAAACATTTTCTGGTAAATCAGTAGCGTATCAGCATCAAACGAACGGTTACCGGCTTCTTTGTCGGTCAGCTTCTCAAAAGGCGTGAGGCGCTTAACGTTTTGCTCCAGCCATTGTTTGTAAGGATGCCTTGCTTTGAGGTCTTGATCGATCTCCCCTGAGTGCCATACCTTGCCATGCAAGGTATCAACCACCATCAGTTCACCAGGACCAACACGGCCCTTCTCCACCACCTCATCGGCGGCATAATCCCAAATCCCGACCTCTGAAGCCAAGGTGATAAACCCGTCTTGGGTTACCACATAGCGAGCAGGTCTCAAGCCGTTACGGTCGAGGTTACATGCCGCAAAGCGACCATCGGACATCACAATGCCCGCTGGTCCATCCCAAGGCTCCATATGCATAGAGTTGAAATCATAAAATGCGCGCAGATCATCATCCATCGCTCGGTTCTTTTGCCATGCCGGTGGCACTAACATGCGCATCGCGCGGAACAAGTCCATCCCCCCAGCTAAAAACAACTCCAGCATGTTGTCCAAGCTTGAGGAGTCTGAGCCACTCTCGTTGACAAAAGGGGCGGCACTTTGCAAATCAGGCAGCAGTGGCGAGGAAAACTTATAAGCACGGGCCCGAGCCCATTGTCGATTGCCCGTTATGGTGTTGATTTCACCGTTATGAGCCAAATAGCGGAACGGCTGTGCTAGAGGCCATCGCGGCTGGGTATTGGTGGAAAAACGTTGGTGAAAAACACAAATTGCCGAGGTCATGCGGATATCTGCCAAATCGAGATAAAAATTTGGCAAGTCCTCTGGCATCATCAGGCCTTTATATACAGTGACTAACCCAGACAGGCTAGCAATGTAAAAATCCTTATCCTGTTCTAACTGTTTTTCGATACGTCGGCGGGCAATGTACAGCCGACGTTCCAAATCTTTTGGTCGCCATCCTTCCGGGGCGCTGACAAAAACCTGCATAAACTGTGGCAATTGCTTTAAGGCAATATCGCCTAAGTAACTGGTATCGGTCGGCACTTCACGCCACCCTTGTAGGGTCAGTGTTTCTTGTTCTAATTCTTTGGTGATAACGCGTTTTGCCGCTTCGGCTTGAACCGGATCTTGGCTTAGGAAAACCATTCCCACAGCATAGTTCTTGCCCAGTAACCAGTTGTTTTCTTTGGCTACAGCTCGAAAAAAGCTGTCTGGCTTTTGCATCAGCAAGCCACAACCATCACCGGTTTTACCGTCTGCAGAAATACCACCCCGGTGTTCCATACGGGCAAGACCCGTGATCGCGGTGCGAATCAACTTATGGCTGGCTTGCCCATTGACTTGGGCTATCAAGCCAAAGCCACAATTATCTTTTTCTAATGCTGAGTCATATAACATTTGCGGACTCCTCTCCCCCTTGCTACTGCGTGCTAACCGCGTTGCAAGCAACCCTCACAGGCGGCCTAGCAGACCGTCAACGCTAACGCTTTGCAAACAGAGTGTCAATGAAATTATGAATACATATTCACATTCTTGAATATTTTTCACGCTTTGTAAACATATGCGAAGCAAGGGGATATAGAGGTATTTTTACTATTTATACTCGTTATTTTTTATATGACACCAGTGTCATATTTACAAACCGTGTAAATAGCGAGCCTAAAAACGGACGTTTACGTTAACGTAAAGATGGGGTATATGTGAATAATTATTCATTTTGCGAATAAAAATTCACCTTAATGTACTCCCTGAGCCGCACAGTGCTCGTCAATACGCTCAGTGAGTTGTTGGCGCAGTTGCTGAGCACTGGCAACAGGAATGGTTTGATTGATATCTTGCATCAACACTTGCCACTGTGGGCGCGTTTTCGATAGCGCAAAATACAATGGCTGATTGGTTATGCTTGGTTGCAATACTCGGTAGGCAGCACGGTCAATACCGTTTGTACTGGCAACGGTATGTAATACCAAGGGATCGCCAATAATGAGGTTAACGCGCCCGTTAACCACTAAGTTAAGGTTTTGCGCATCATCTATAGCTTGCTGAACAATGACTTGGCCACTGTCGATCACTTGGTCTACCTGGGGGGCATTTTGATAGCCACGAACGATACCAAGAGAGTAATTGGGCAATTCCGATACTTGTGGGGCCCGGGTGATAGCACTGTCAGCTGCAGCCACATAATGCACCGGTGCATGCGCAAGTGCTGAGGATAATGCGAGGTGATTAAGCCGCGTGCTGCCAGGAATGACATCTGAGGGCGCGGATGATTCTATTTCATACTCAGGAGCCAAAATGTCCGCATGACCCAATTCAGTCATGCGCACCGCCCGGGCCCAAGGCAAAAACCTGAACTCAGGGTTATACCCAGCCTGCGATAGCAATGCCGCCATGTAATGCAATAGCCAGCCCCCCTGGCATTGATTACGCCCCAAGTAAGGAGGCCAATCAAGCGTCGCGACGATCACATTACGCTCAAGCCCCGCATCGACAATAAAGGTGCTGCCACGCCAAAAACCTGTGTAACTCATGGTTACATCATTTACTTGATAGTCAATCGTAATAGATTGACGCTGCGCGTAGGAGTAGCTAGCGGGGAGTAAGGCCACTGCCAAAATTAAAACGGTCATACGAATATAAAGCATGAACATACAAGGCACGCCCAATAAACTGCTATTAATAACAAAGTTTAACCGAAGATGTGAAGATAGAAAGTTTTTACCGAGGGATTCGAAAAATTGCTTTTTTAGTGAGAAATGCGTTGCTGCTCGATGGTATCAGTCAAAGCCTCTGAACAGGGCTCAACTGTTAATAAAAAAGCCAGGAGAACCTGGCTTTTTTACTCTTATTCGCTATCAGCGTCTTTGTACTTTGCCGCTGTTTGCTCAATGAGAGGCTGCAACTCGCCGCGTTGGAACATCTCAATAATAATGTCGCAACCACCGACTAACTCACCTTCCACCCATAACTGCGGAAAAGTTGGCCAGTTCGCATATTTTGGTAACTCAGCACGAATATCCGGGTTTTGTAGGATATCAACATAAGCAAACTGCTCGCCGCAAGAAATCATCGCTTGCGCTGCTTGAGAAGAAAAGCCACAGCTTGGTAGTTTTGGAGAGCCTTTCATATAAAGCAGAATGGGATTTTCAGCAATTTGCTGTTTAATCTTTTCAACGGTTTCCATGTACAACCTCAATTTCTGTTAAATGTGACGGTAAGTGTTGAAATCCATCACTTTGACCACAATGTCTATCGTTAGCAGTAATTTTAAAGCAAACAGCGCGCTGTTGATACCGTAGCATGACGGTGATGAAGGCAACCACGATATTTTTTGCTCTGATGTAGCAAAATCGTCGTATAAGACGTCTACTGTAAACGCAGGATCAGGCACTTGTCGCCGTTTTGGCGTTGCTGTTTGCTAAAACTTGAGTAAAATACTCAGGAATTATAGTACCACTATAATGGCATTCAGTACACTTTGCGCAGTCCGCGCGCAGCTGCTTGCCCTTTTTTCAAATAATGATAGATGGAGAAAAACATGGCATTTGAACTACCGTCACTACCATACGAAATCAATGCATTAGAGCCACATATCTCTCAAGAGACGCTTGAGTATCACCACGGTAAACACCACAACACCTACGTGCAAAAGCTAAATGGCCTTATTGCTGGTACTGATTTCGAAGGTAAATCTCTCGAAGAAATCGTATGCTCATCTGAAGGCGGTGTTTTCAATAATGCTGCTCAGATCTGGAACCACACGTTCTACTGGCACAGCCTTTCTCCAAACGGTGGTGGTGCACCAACCGGCGCTGTAGCCGATGCGATTAACGCTAAATGGGGCTCTTTTGAAGCGTTCCAAGAAGCATTCAATGACAAAGCAGTAAACAACTTCGGTTCGAGCTGGACTTGGCTAGTTAAAACGGCAGACGGTTCATTGGATATCGTTAACACATCAAATGCAGCTACGCCTCTAACTGAGCAAGGCGTAACTCCAATTCTGACCGTTGACCTTTGGGAACATGCTTACTACATTGACTACCGCAACGTACGTCCAGATTACCTTAAAGGCTTCTGGTCACTAGTAAACTGGGACTTCGCAAACCAGAACTTCAGCGCTTAATTTAACCGCTGATATAAATAGGTGAAATTTTTTCACCTGCTTGTTCTAAGTTGATAAAAGCCGTATGCGCACCATGCTCATGCGGCTTTTTTGTGGCTGTTCATAGCGCTAAATATGAATAACTAAATTCCTAATATATTTCGCAAAATTTCACTTTACTGTCTACGCTTTAAGTACCGAGTCGCATCTTTCCACCCTTTCATCTCAGCTTCGGGTAACTTGGAGGTCGGTATGACAATTTTCGAGCATTATCAATCACGATTTGAAGCATCCCAGGAAGAAGAGTACAGCATTAGCGAGTTTCTAGAGCTGTGCAAAAAAGACAAGACAGCCTATGTCACGGCACCAGAGCGCCTGCTAACAGCCATAGGCGAGCCAGAAATGGTCGATACATCGCAAGATGCGGTGTTAAGTCGGCTTTTCTCTAACCGAGTTGTACCAAGATACCCCGCCTTCAATGAGTTTTATGGTATGGAAGATGCCATTGAGCAGATTGTTTCCTACCTAAAACACGCCGCACAAGGCCTAGAGGAGTGTAAACAAGTATTATACTTGCTTGGCCCTGTAGGCGGTGGTAAATCATCGATTGCTGAAAAGCTTAAGTACTTGATGCAACAAGTGCCTATTTACTGTCTTAAAGGCTCACCGGTGAATGATCACCCCCTGAGCCTTTTTAATGCCATTGAAGACGGCGAACTGCTAGAAAAAGAATACGGCATTAAAAAGCGTTATTTGCGTACCATCATGTCGCCTTGGGCAGCGAAAAGATTAAAAGAATACAATGGTGACATCAGTCAATTTAAGGTGGTAAAGCGCTACCCCTCTATTTTAAATCAAGTGGCCATTGCCAAAACTGAGCCTGGTGATGAAAACAACCAAGATATCTCCGCCCTAGTGGGTAAAGTTGATATTCGTAAACTTGAACATTACGCGCAAAACGATCCAGATGCGTACGCATACTCAGGCGCTTTATGTCTTGCCAACCAAGGCTTGATGGAATTCGTCGAAATGTTCAAAGCGCCCATTAAAGTACTGCATCCGCTGCTAACTGCCACCCAAGAAGGCAACTACAACGGTACTGAGGGGATTTCCGCCCTGCCCTTCAATGGCATTATTTTGGCCCACTCAAATGAATCAGAGTGGCAAACGTTTAAAAATAATAAGAATAATGAAGCCTTTTTAGACAGGGTTTACATCGTGAAAGTGCCGTATTGCTTACGCGTCACTGAAGAGGTAAAAATCTACGATAAGTTACTGCACAACAGCGAGCTAAGCGACGCTCCGTGTGCTCCAGGCACCTTAGAAACCTTAGCGAAGTTCTCGGTGTTATCGCGGCTAAAAGAGCCTGAAAACTCCAGCATTTACTCAAAAATGCGGGTCTACGATGGTGAAAGCCTGAAAGATACCGACCCTAAAGCCAAATCCTACCAAGAGTACCGCGACTATGCCGGCGTCGACGAGGGCATGACTGGGTTATCAACCCGCTTTGCATTTAAAATCTTGTCGCGCGTATTTAACTTTGATCACAGTGAAGTAGCTGCCAACCCGGTCCACCTTTTCTATGTATTGGAACAGCAGATAGAGCGGGAGCAATACAGCGCCGAAGTGCAAGAACGTTACTTGTCGCACTTAAAAGGCTACCTGATCCCTCAATATGTAGAATTTATCGGTAAAGAGCTACAAACAGCTTATTTAGAGTCGTACTCCGAGTACGGGCAAAATATTTTCGATCGCTACGTCACCTATGCCGACTTTTGGATCCAAGATCAAGAATACCGCGACCCTGACACCGGGCAGTTATTCGACCGCGCCGCACTCAATGCTGAACTGGAGAAAATCGAAAAACCTGCGGGTATTTCTAACCCCAAAGACTTCCGCAACGAGATCGTTAATTTTGTTTTACGAGCGCGCGCTCACAACAATGGTAAGAACCCGCTTTGGACTAGCTACGAGAAACTGCGCACCGTGATTGAGAAAAAAATGTTCTCCAACACCGAGGACTTACTGCCGGTTATCTCATTTAATACCAAGACATCAGCAGAGGATCAGAAAAAACACGAAGACTTCGTTAACCGAATGGTTGAAAAAGGCTACACCCAGAAACAAGTGCGCTTACTGTCTGAGTGGTATTTGCGCGTTCGCAAATCGCAGTAACCAGCACGTAGTGAGTTGAGGGAGGTTTTATGGCGCACTTTATCGATAGGCGCCTGAACGGCAAGAATAAAAGCACGTTAAACAGACAGCGCTTTATTCGCCGCTATAAAAAGCAAATTAAAGAAGCCGTTTCAGACGCGATAAATAAACGCAGTGTTACTGATGTCTCTAGCGGGGAAAGCATTTCTATCCCCGCCAAAGACATCAAGGAGCCTTTTTTTCATCAAGGTCGCGGGGGGCATCGTGAGCAGGTGCACCCGGGCAACGACCAATTTAATAAAGGCGATAAAATAAAACGCCCGCCGCAGGGTCAAGGCGGCGGCGCTGGCGAGGGCGAAGCCAGCGATCAAGGCGAAGGGCAAGATGAGTTTGTATTCTCAATTTCAAAGGATGAGTATCTAGACTTATTATTTGAAGATTTAGAACTACCGAACTTACAAGAAACCAGTGTCGATAAGCTGGTACAAATGAAAACGCACCGCGCTGGTTTTTGCAGCGATGGCATGCCAAGCAATATTGATATTGTTCGTTCTTTACAAGGTTCACTTGCCCGAAGAGTGGCGATGACCGCAGCAAAGCGACGCGAGCTCGCTGAACTAAAAGCGCAATTGGTTGAACTTGAGCATGCCCCCGTACCAGAGCAGACCAAAATTAACGCGCTCCTTGAGCAGATAGAAGTGCTTGAGCGAAAAATATCTGCGGTGCCTTTTATTGATAATTACGACTTACGCTTTCGCAACTACGAAAAGCGTCCGCACCCCACTTCTAAGGCCGTTATGTTTTGCCTTATGGATGTCTCTGGCTCGATGGATCAAGCCACCAAAGATATGGCGAAACGCTTTTATATTCTTCTCTACCTATTTCTTACCCGCAGCTATGAAAACATTGAGGTGGTGTATATCCGCCATCATACTCAAGCCAAGGAGGTCGACGAACAAGAGTTTTTTTACTCGCAAGAGACTGGCGGCACCATTGTCTCCAGCGCATTAAAACTGATGCATCAAATAGTGAGTGAGCGATACGCATCCAGTGAATGGAATATCTACGCAGCGCAGGCGTCCGATGGCGACAACTGGGCAGATGATTCACCGCAATGCGCCGATTTGTTGAGCAACAAAATCTTACCCATGGTGCGATACTATGCCTATGTCGAAATCACCAATCGTGCACACCAAAGCTTGTGGCGAGAATATGAGCAACTCGCGGCTCAATTCGGCAACTTTGCCATAGAGCACATTCGTGCTGTTGATGATATTTATCCTATTTTCCGAGAGCTATTTAAGAAAAACGCCAACAAAACGGCGCGTAGCGCCTAGTAATGAGGGGCGATTATGACTCGAAAGCCATTAAGTGATGGTCCAGATTGGACCTTTGATTTGCTTGAGCAATACCGCGACGAAATAAAACGCGTTGCACAACACTATAAGCTTGATACTTACCCGAACCAAATTGAAGTGATCACCGCTGAGCAAATGATGGATGCGTACTCCAGTGTCGGTATGCCTATTGGCTACAACCATTGGTCGTATGGTAAGAAATTTATCCAAACTGAGCAAAACTATAAGCGCGGACAAATGGGACTGGCCTATGAGATTGTGATTAACTCGAACCCTTGTATCGCATACCTGATGGAAGAAAACACCATGCCGATGCAGGCCCTAGTCATGGCTCATGCCTGCTATGGCCACAACTCATTTTTTAAGGGTAACTATCTGTTTAAAACCTGGACGGATGCCGGTTCCATTATTGACTATTTACTCTTTGCCAAAAACTACATTGCCGAATGCGAGCAAAAATACGGTATTGATGAAGTGGAGAATATTCTCGACTCCTGCCATGCGCTAATGAATTACGGTGTGGATCGCTATAAAAGGCCACAGCAAATCTCTTTGTTCGAAGAAAAGAGACGACAGAAAGAGCGAGCAGACTACTTACAGTCTCAGGTTAATGAGTTATGGCGCACAATTCCAGAGGCTGAGTCGCACAGCAAACAAAAGCGCGAGCGTTTTCCTCGTGAGCCGCAAGAAAATATTCTTTATTTCATCGAAAAAAATGCGCCTTTACTGGAACCGTGGCAACGAGAAATTGTGCGTATTGTACGCAAAATCTCGCAGTACTTTTATCCACAAAAACAAACCCAAGTAATGAATGAAGGCTGGGCTACTTTTTGGCATTACACCATACTTAATCACCTGTATGATGAAGGAAAGGTCACCGACGGCTTTATGCTCGAAGTACTGCAAAGCCACACTAATGTGGTGTATCAACCTCCCTACAACAGTAACTACTACTCGGGGATTAACCCTTACGCCTTAGGGTTTAATATGATGACGGATATTCGCCGAATCTGCGAAAACCCAACGGATGAGGATAAACAATGGTTTCCTGAGTATGCTGGCAGTGACTGGCTGGAGACCCTGCATTTTGCCATGCAAAACTTCAAAGATGAGAGCTTCATCAGTCAATTCCTTTCTCCTCGTATGATGCGGGAGTTCAAACTGTTCTCCATCGTTGATGATGCTCAACAACCTCACTTGGAAGTCGGGGCTATTCACGATGAAGCGGGTTACCAAGCCATTAGGGAAACCCTTTCAGCGCAGTACAACCTCAGTAACCATGAGCCCAATATTCAGATTTATGATGTTGATATTAGAGGAGATCGTTCTTTAACTTTACGTTACGTACCACATCAATCGATTCCTTTAGCGGACTCAAGCGATGAGGTGATGAAGCACCTATATCGGTTGTGGGGGTTTGCAGTGAGGTTAGAGCAAGAGCAACAAGATGGCAGCACCCAACTGCTCAGTCAGTGCCCTGCAGCGCAAAACAGCGACGCTTAATTAAGCGCCGTTGTTAGCGATAGAAATGCGGTTTCGCCCTTCTTGTTTTGACTTGTACAGCGCTTTGTCTGCTGCGGCGACCCACTGCTCATGTTGCTCAAAAGCGCTGTCGTACTGAGCGATACCCACACTAATAGTCATTTTAATGACTTCCTCGTCAACAACCACTTGCGAACTTTCAACCTGTGCCCGCAAGCGCTCGGCAAATACTTTGGCGCCTTCTGCATCTGTATCATATAAAGTAATAGCAAACTCTTCACCGCCATAACGCCCAGCCATGTCACTTTCGCGTAAGGTGTTGCTTATAATGTTGGCTATGTGTCTTAACGCCTCATCTCCTGCCGCATGGCCATGGCTGTCATTGATATTTTTAAAGTGATCGATATCTAGCATTAACAAGCTATCATGCCCTTGTGAGCGACTCACACGCTTAAACTCTTTTTGCAGACTTTCTTCCCAAAAGCTGCGATTAGGTAATTGCGTTAACCCGTCAGTGCGACTGATTTGCTCGAGCATGCGATTGGCTTCTTCCAATTCGATTTTATTCACTGCCTCGTCAGTTACATCATAAATAATGATGCATACGTGAGTCACATCTCCGGTGGTACTGGTTAACGGGATGAAGGTCGCATTTTGGTACATATGACTCGCTTTACCAGTGATGGGACGGTAGTTCTTAAAGCGAAAAATATAGGGTTTTTGCTCCCAAATAGTGAATGAGCGATTTTTCAGTACAAACACTGACTCGGTTTTGGTTCGAAACCACTTTTCATCAATGCTGGGGAACAAGTCGAATAAGTCTTTGTCTTTCACCGCACTAGGCAGCAGCCCAGAGTGATTCTCCATAAAGCCATTCCATATGCACACCCGGTATTTGCGATCCAATACCACAAGGCCCACATCCACAGTATTGAACATGTCCATGAGCCAGTGTATTTCGTGCATATTAAAATCAGCTGCAGGCATAAATTAATCTTCCAATAGGTATTCGACTTTGTATTTGAGAGTTTTCAGGGAATCTTCTGTGAACAACAACATGAGGTCGCAATTTATATCGTGGTCCTCGATTCCATAGCTGATTTCTATCGCCAATGTACGTTGCCAACGCGAGCGGTTGGCCGAGACCAATTCTTCAACTTCACGATGCTGACCGAGCACCACAGGGTGGCCTTGGGAAAAACCCACATCGAGCTGCTTCGCTAAGCCGGTAAGTACCGAGCCCACTAAAATATTGCTGACATCCATTAATAGTTCGAGCTCTACCGCATCGGTGATCTCTCCCTCGTAATTCATCAGTGACGCAATTTCTTTAAAGCTGGAGTCATTAAGCAATAATAACGCCTCGCCCGAGATCCCCCCGCCAATAAAGCCCTGACAGATGCCTGAAGTTGCCGCATTTTGGTCGATTGAGCGAAGTGCCATTGCCAGCTCATTCACTTCAAGTACGTTTACATTAGGAATGGGCAGCTTCACGAATACATTAAGTAGCCGCGCGAGCAAGTCACCCGCTTGCCCCATCGCTACATTGGTGATCTCTTGGTAAATGTCACGAATATCCGGATCAAGCTGTTCCCCGAGCTGCAAGGCTAAACGTTGGCGCGCCGCCTTATCTTTTATACCGTGCTGATCAATAATTTGCTCTAATTTGCTGGCATCGCACGGTTTAGCAATGAAATCAATCGCACCAAGCGCTAGGACACGCTCGTGCGCTGTCGGTTGGATATCACCAGAGACCACCACAACGAGCACCTGAATATTACGCTCTTTGATAGCCTGCAAGACTTGATAACCATCCATGCCTGGCATGTTGAGGTCGAGAAACAAGATTTCCGGTGAGAATGACTGCAATTTGTCTAGGCAGTCTTCGCCGTTGACGGCGTATTCCAGTTTTATTTCCCAATCTTCGGGTAGGGATCGGGCTAACTGCCTGCGAGCAACTGTGGAGTCATCACAAATTAACACTGGTGTTTTCATGACAGGCAGTACCTCACTCGCATGATCGTTGAATGGTGGTTAGTCGTATCGGAATGCGTTGTTATTATTGTTGATCGCAAACTAGCCTGTATTAATGTTAATAAAAGATAACAATAAACACAATTTAAATATCCATCACCGCTATATCCTTTTGTACTGGCGTATAGATATAATAGTTCATAGGATTTTGCAGAAACTAGAAAAGAGAGCGTTATGTTTAAGAAATTAGCACTGTGCACCCTGTTGACCTGCAGCACTGTGGCGCTAGCTCAGCAAAGCGAGACTATCAATACCATTGATGCTGGTAAAGTCACAGCCCAAGGAAAGCCTGTCACCCTGTTAGGCAAAGGAGTCAAAGTGGGTGATGCCGCACCAGATTTTCGTACCGTGAATGCCCAATTTGAACCACGCAGCTTAAATGACTACCAAGGCAAAGCAGTCCTATTGAGTGTAGTTCCGAGCTTAGACACTGGCGTATGCAGTATTCAAACAAAGCACTTCAATGAAAAAGTGGCCAGCGAATTCCCTCAAGTCGCTATGTTAACTGTCAGCACTGATTTACCTTTTGCGCAAAAACGTTATTGCGCCGCAGAGGGAATTGACAAGCTAGATACTCTCTCAGATGCAGTATGGCGAGATTTTGGTGAGCAGTATGGTTTACTTATCAAAGATATGGGCTTGCTTAGTCGCGCGGTATTGGTGTTGGATAAAGACCACAAAGTCATCTACAAACAACTTGTTAGCGACCTATCCAAAGAGCCTAATTACGATCATGCGATCAGAGCACTGAATAGCTTATAGATTCGGTTTTATTGGTGATAGTAAAAAGGCGCCTTACATGGCGCCTTTCGTATTACCAATTCTGCAATTGCTGCTGGGCTAGCTCAGCCAGTAAAGCGATATGAGCCTCGCTATCATTAAGCGCGGGAATATAGTCTAGGCTCTCGCCTCCCGCCTCTTTAAACACTTCGGCGTTTTCCACGGAAATCTCTTCCAAGGTTTCTAAGCAGTCTGCAGCAAAAGCCGGGCAAACCACCTGCACTGTTTTCACCCCTTGCTCTGGCAACGCTTCCAAAGTTTCATCGGTATAGGGTTTTAACCACTCTTCAGCACCAAAACGCGATTGGAAGGTCATCATCCATTGCTCATCACTGAGCCCCAACTTGGCTGCTGTATCTTGCGCTGTAGCCTGGCAATGCTCAAAGTAAGGATCGCCTTTTTTAACACAGCGCTTAGGGATGCCATGAAAAGAGAAAATCAGTTTATCCGCCTCGCCATGCTGAGTGCGGTAATCGGCAATAGATTGCGCCAATGCATTAATATAGCTAGGCTTCTCGTAGTAGTGCTTAAGGAAACGAATTTCCGGTAAGTTACGCACGGTTTTTAGATGCGCCATCAGCTTATCGAATACCGCAGCCGTGGTTGTCGCAGAGTACTGCGGATACAGTGGCAACACCGCTATTTTGTCGATGCCGCGCGCCTGCATATCTTTAATGCGGCTAGCGATGCTGGGATTGCCATAGGTCATGGCATAGTCGACATGAATGGCCTCTCCCGTCCCTTGTTCTAAGTGCTGGCGTAAGGCAATGCTTTGTTGCTCAGTAATTGCACGCAGCGGCGAGCCTTGCTCCTGCCATATTGATGCGTATGCTTTAGCCACCTTGGGCGAGCGAATAGGAAGAATGATGCCATTGAGAATAAAAAACCACACAGCTGGCGGTATCTCAACGACGCGAGTGTCGGATAAAAACTCGCGCAAATATACACGAACGGCTTTTGACGTGGGCGCATCAGGGGTACCAAGATTAACTAACAGCACCCCGTAGCGGCTGGCGCTTTGCGATAAAGCAAGTGACATAGCAATGAAGTCCTAAACGCTAAATTAAAAGTGATTATACTTTGAAAACAATCGCTAAGATCAAAAAAAACCGCCTGAAGGCGGTTTTTTTAGTGCCGGGTTAGCCTAGCAATTCGGCTAACTGCTGGCTGACTGCTTCAACAGCTTGGGTACCATCGAGTTTATGGTATTGGGTGTTGCCAGCAGCCGCTTCTTTTTGATAATAATCAACTAACGGCTTAGTTTGCTCGTGATATATAGCAAGACGCTTGCGTACTGTCTCTTCAGTATCATCGTCACGGATGATCAAATCTTCACCGGTCACATCATCTTTGCCATCCACTTTAGGTGGATTGTAAACCACATGGTAAACACGACCAGAACCTGGGTGAACACGACGTCCGCCCATACGCTCAACAATCACTTCATCAGCCACATCGAACTCAATCACGTGATCGACATCGATGCCATTTTCTTTCATTGCATCGGCTTGAGGGATGGTACGTGGGAAACCATCTAGCAAGAAACCGTTTTCACAATCAGCCTTGGCGACACGCTCTTTTACAAGACCAATAATAATCTCGTCAGACACAAGTTGCCCGGCATCCATCACCTTTTTCGCTTCTAAGCCAAGCGGTGTGCCCTCTTTAATAGCTGCGCGCAACATATCGCCGGTAGAGATTTGCGGAATGTTGTATTTGTCCATTAAAAACTGAGCTTGCGTGCCTTTACCTGCACCGGGTGCGCCTAATAGGATGATGCGCATAATTGATTCCTCGTGTCTGAGTTGGGGTTACAAAATAAACTCAAATTTTTTCACATGGGCCGACGTTACTCAAGGGTAAAGAGATAAAACTTTGGTCCAATTTTCATATTCGTGTAATAACTGAACAAGCAGGTACAAAAAAGCCCAGCAATTGCTGGGCTTTCTCACGCTTTATGCGATTTATGCGATTTATGCGTCAGCATCACGCTGAGCTTTTAAACGCGCCAGACGGCCCACTTGGTGAGTAGACGTTAGGAACGAATAAATAGGCGCTAAGTAACCACGCTTGCGAAGCTCTAAGAAGGCTTCGTCGCTTAGCTCATTTAACTTTTTCTCATCAATTAGATAGATACCTGAGATATCTTTCTTTTCGCCTTTGATATCCACAGTCAGCGTTTGAGGTACCAATAGCTCTTTATCTGCAAGATACTGAGTGAAGGTTTCAGTCACGCCAGAGAATTCAATGAACGACACAAGTGCATCTTTACGACGCTTCAGATATTCAGTTTCTTCGCCATTTTCAAACAGCGCATTACCGTCTTCCTCGCCTACCAACGGGCTAGCTTCATCGATAACTACACCGTACTGCTCTTCTTCTGGGTGCTTAACAAGACCTAACGGGTAGCGAGTTACAGCTAATGGGGCAAAACCTGCTACCCACTTATCGCCATCTACAAATAGGTTTTCACCTGGTTCAAGTCCAAAAATCGCTACCGCTTGAAATTTGCCAGTTTCATTATTTTTAACGAATGCCATCGGAAATTCGTTAGCAACACGACCAAACTCGTGAGCAACTACAGGAACGAGGTGCTGAGTTTTCAAAAATTCTAGGTTAATGCCATTTTTGATTTTTGTGTTGGCATGTTTTTCGTTATGCAAAGGCTGCACTTGTTGCTCCGCCATATTACTGCTCCATTAATTTTACGTATTTGTTACTTAGCTAGTGGCACTAAGGCTAGCGGTTTTACTAGGAAAAAGGAAGTGAAAATTTTGTGGCAACGGAACATCGCATTTGACTCCAATTGATTTTGGCTAACATAATGCTGTCTAACCCGTTACAAGCTAAAACCAATGTATACACTGAATTTAGATTACCAAGCGAACGTCATTGCAATTCCTGCAACCAATGAAAGCGTGGTGGTCGTTGATGACTTCTTAGCTAACCCTGAACAAGTCATTCACTATGCCAAAACCACCGCATACTTTAACCCACCGGGAACAGACCGCTCTTTTTATCCAGGTAAACGCGACAAAATGCCTTTGCCTTATAAACGCGCGCTATCAGAATTACTCAATAGTCTGCGCGACAGAGGAGTGTTGCAACTTGATGGTAAAGTAGATATTTACAGAAACGAGTTATCTCTGACCACGGTGAAAGAGTCTCAACTTTCGCTCTTTCAAAAAGCTCCCCATATCGATAGCTTAGATAGTAAAGACTATGCAACCGTGCACTATTTATGCTCTGAGCAACATGGCGGCACCTCCTTTTACTGCTACCGGCCAACGGGAATGGCGCAGTTTAGTGATGACAACGCTGTCAAAAACATGCTTAAATCAATTCAGCATCATGCACATAGTTTTGATGGTTATATTCAGGGCGACTCTGACCTTTTCGAGCGAGTACTGAGTGTGCCGGCGAAATTCAATAGAATCATTATTTATCAAGGCAATATATTGCACAGCGCTGATTTAAAGGGACAACATAATCAGCAAGATGATATAGATAATGGTCGTCTGAGTGTCGCTTCCTTTTTCTACTTAGAATAAAAAATAAAGGAATAAGAATGAAAGATTTATCACGTGTTATTGTCGTTGGCGGCGGCACTTCTGGCTGGCTTAGCGCGGCCTACTTAGCCAGTAGTTTCAAGCGAACCGGACGGGATATTAAAGTCAGTATTATTGAGTCAGACACTATCCCCACAATTGGCGTTGGTGAAGGCACCTTCCCCACTATCGTCAATACCTTGTATGAGATTGGCCTCTCTGAAAAAGAGTTTATCACTGCGTGTGACGCCAGCTTTAAGCAAGGCGCTCTTTTTAAAAACTGGTTATATAACCCAAGCGATAAACCTCATGCCTATTACCACCCATTTGATCCCCCTGCCAAACCAAAAGGCCTTGATTTGAGCGCATATTGGGTGAGCCGAAAACACCAAGGCACGATGCAACAAGATTTTGCCCACGCGACGTCGGTGCAGTCATTCCTGTGCGACGAAAACCTCGCACCTAAGACACCTGAGACGGGAGAATATGCTTGGCTTGCCAAGTATGCATACCACCTCGATGCCGCAAAGCTGGGTCAGTTACTCAAAAAGCATGCAATGAACAAGTTACAGGTTGAGCATATTGTTGCAGATATTGAGCAAGTAGAGCTTGATGAGCAAGGTTTCATCGCGCACTTAGTTGATAAGCAGCAACGCCAGCATGACGCTGATTTTTTTGTCGACTGTACGGGCTTTTCCTCTTTGCTGTTAGCAAAAGCTCTAAACGTGCCCTTTGTTGATAAGAGCCACTACCTCACAGTCAATACCGCCGTTGTGTTACCTGTGGAATATGCCGATGCCGAGACCCCTATCACGACCCATACGGTGTCCACGGCGCAGGACGCCGGATGGATTTGGGATATTGCCTTACAAAATCGCCGAGGCACCGGTTATGTTTACAATTCACAATACTGCTCCAAAGAGCAGGCTGAGAAAACCTTGTGCGATTATCATGGTATTGCCCATGATAGTGAGAAGCGCTATCGTCATATCAGCTTCAAAACCGGTTACCGAGAAAAATCGTGGGCCAAGAACTGCTGTGCTATCGGTTTTTCCAGTGGCTTTGTCGAGCCTTTGGAAGCAACCGCTATAGCCATGGTTGAGGCGGGAGTGCGCTCTCTTGCCGCCCGTTTCCCTGCAACTCGAGAAGCAATGCTCGAGAGAGAAAAACAATACAATCGTATTTTCACATCCCGTTGGGACAACATTATCGATTTCATTAAGCTGCATTATTGTCTCACCAAGCGCGATGATACCCCTTTTTGGCGAGAGCAGAAAAACCCCGAGACCATTCCTGCCTCACTGCAGGAAAAGCTCAAGGCTTGGCAGCATTACGGTATCACCGATGGCGACTTACCCTACAAATACGACCTGTTTACTCTCGCTAGTTGGCAATACATTCTCTATGGATTAGAGTTTTTACCTGACTACGTTGAAAAAGCGCCAATCAACGAGGAGATCATCGACAAGGCATTTGCCTCAATCGCCGCACAAAAACGCAGTGCCGCAAGCAAGCTCTTGTCAAACAGAGCATTGCTCGAAGCGTTTGGTGCGTCGTGTAAAAGCTAAATTTTCTGCAGCCCATGTTGGGCTATATTGTTAAGCAAGGCTCGGTGCTTAGGCAGCTGCTTTAGCAGCTGCTCACCATAGCTTGTTAGCATAGTAATCAACTCTTTATGCTCAGCCTTGGCAACTAAATGAGCGCATGGCTTAAAATGCATACCATAGAGAATGTACAAGTAGTTCTCTAGCTCAAACACTTCATATTTAGAGTTAAAGTCAGACTTCTTAGGGACTTGGTATTGCCACAACGCAAGGCGTTCTTTGAGCACCACAGACATGCTGTCAGTTGACTTCATTGCCCGCCAGAACGCAGAGTCTTGACGATCTGAAAGATAATAGTGCAATTGGATAAAATCGACGACTCGGCGCCATGCATAATCGACAATTTCGTTATACTTCTTAGCGGCTAACGCTAGCGCATGATGCTGCACTGGCAAATTCTCGGCCAACAGCTTTGCACTAAAGTCAGTCAGCAGAATGGAGGTAGCCTCTAAAGGCTCAACAAAGCCTTGAGCAAGCCCTAAAGCCACACAATTCTTATGCCAAGCCCGCTCAGCGAACCCCGCTTTCATGTCAATTTCCCGTACTTTTAAGCCTGACAACGGCTGACCTAAATAGCGTTCAAATTTGGTATATGCCTGCTCTTTTGTTAAGTAGTCACTGGCATACACAAAGCCGGTCCCACGTCGTGTGGTCAGGGCAATGTCCCATATCCACCCGGCCTGATGTGCTGTGGCCAACGTGTAAGGTGGAATAGCATCATCTGCAGAGGTCGGGACTTGGGCCGTAATGGCTTTATCAATCGGCAGCTGATCACTTACATCCACTGATTTAACGCCCAAGGCTTGTCGATGCAAAATGCTCGAAAAGCCACTGCAATCAACAAAAAAATCGCCGCTGACTTGGCCACTATCGTCAGTTTGCAGCTCACTGATATGGCCTTCATCATTGCACTTTACCGCTGTTACGTTGGTTTTCAGTAACTTCACGTTGAACCGAGATGTGGCATTGTCCTTTAATAGTTGGGCAAACTTGAGCGCATTAAGGTGATAGGCATAACTGGCGTGGCCAGTGTATTGCGCTTGAGTTATCGCCTTAGGGCCGACACCCTGCTCACAGAGCATATGTTGAAACGAAACGGTTTCGGCGAATGAGGCGGTTGTTGTGTCACTGAGCCAAGTTTGCGTGACATCTTGATTATTTGGAAAGGGGTATTCGAACAAGTGATGATAATAGTTATGTTCACCATGGTGGTGTTTATCAAGCCAGTTTATGAACTTTATTGATTGTTTAAACGTCGCATCGCACTGGGTAATAAAGGTTTGCTCGGAAATACCAAAACTTTGTAAGGTACTGACCATCATCGGCACAGTGCCCTCACCGACGCCAATGGTTGGAATAGTAGGTGACTCAATTAAGCACACCTCAATATCGCTGCCTAATAGTCTCTTGCCAATGTGATTTGCAGCCAACCAGCCAGATGTACCACCACCGACAATAACGACTTTTCTCAATTTTTTCATTTTCAAACTGCCACTTGCCTAAACAAAAAACCCGAGCATGAGCTCGGGTTTTATCAACAATATCGCTTTAGAAGCGGAATTGTAAACCAACAGAGTAACGCGACTCACCCTGATAATTATACGCTGGGTATCCACGACTGAAGCGTGGGTTATCAGTGTCAGTCCAGTTTTGGTGGTTACCAACCTGGATGCTGTCTTCCTCTAGAAGGTTTGTAACATCGGCGATAATAGTGAAGTTCTCGTTGATATCGTAACTCGCACTTAAGTCCAATGTTCCAAAGTCTTCGTGTAGACGACTACCGTAGAAACCCGTTTCACGAATCATGTACTCTGAACGCCAAGTATAGGCTGCACGTAATGATAGTGCGTCGGTCTCATAAAACGCCACTGTATTCACTGTGTGCTCTGATGCATCAGAGAATACAGAGTTGCCATCTACGAAGTTCTCTGCATTGGCATCTGAATCAGAGTAAGTGTAGTTTACAACAGCCCCGAAACCGTTATCAAACGTATGCTGCAACTGGAACTCTGCACCATAAATGGTGCCACCGTCACCGTCTGTGTACGTTTCTACACGCCAGTTGTCGGTGTTTGTTCCTGGGTCAACGATACCAATACTTTGACCTGGTTGTTCTGTATTTGTGGTAAAGGTGTCAACGTCTTTCCAAAAGAAGCTACCTGCAATTAAGCTAGACGGTGCGTAGTAATACTCAACACCAACATCAGCTTGGTTCGCTTTAAATGGGCTCAGTGACGGAGTACCTTTGGTGACCGACTGGTTGTTATCGTCGTTGTCGTCATAACCTGCTAATGCAGCATTACTGAACATGTCATTGTAGTTTGGACGAGAAATAACGGTCGCAGCAGACACACGCAAGATCATGTCTTGAGAAAGGTCATAGGCTAAGTTAAAGCTAGGTAAAACCTCTGAATAGTCATGTTCTTCAGTTGTTAAAGCTGTCGAGTAACCATTGTTAAATGCATGCGTTGGGTCGACAAAACCAGGGGCTAAAGCATAGGCTTGCGAGCTTGCTTCAGTTGACACATAACGCAAACCGAAGTTACCACGGAAATTTTCACCTGAGTAATTCGCCATTACATAGGCAGCCACCGTCTCTTCATTTAGTGATGCATACCCTGAGCGTTCACGAGCCCAGCTTTCGATGAACTCTTGAGTATAAGCAATCATCTCAGCGCCATCACCATTAGGGATAGAGATATCGCTCATGCCAGCATCAATTCGGCCATCGGTGAAACGGTCAGCATCAACGATTTCGGCCTCTGCGGCACCATCAAAGTTCAAGTTAGGACGGTTCTTGTCACGAACAACATCGTGATCGGACCAACGTAAACCGGTTTTAATTGACGTGATGTATTCAAAGTCTGTTTCGAACTCAACATCTACCTGTGCATACGTTTCTTCATCCGTACGCGGCTCATTAACGATCGCGCCCGGCTGTAAACCTTCCCAGCCAACGTATTCGCCAGCCGCAGGCAATGGATAAGATTGATCTTCGGTATCAAAAATCCAATTCGTGCCCGTGCCATCAAGTGTGCCTACCGAGCCGCCTAGGCCCGAAATATAAGCAACGTTGGTTTCAAAATTGGTACCACCCGTGGCTTCTGATGTACCCACTTGAACTTCAACCGTGAAGCCATCGCCTAAGAACTTCATGTCTGCGGCAATCAGTTCAGTTTCCATTGTTGCGTTACGTGGACGCACGTCCCAATAGCTGTTTGCACCTAAACCTGTGTCGTCAAACCACTGTTGCGATGAAGTACAACGCTCTGGCACACCATCGGCATTCAGCGCTTCACAGTTAGACGTATCTTGTGGGATCCATACCTGGTTATTTACGCCATCAGCGCCCAACTCAAGATTCATATAGTGCACGCCGAACTCAAGTGCATCAGTTGGTGCGTATTGAAGCTGGATATCATAGGCTGTGCGCTCACGCTCCTGCACAAAAGCAGTTGGCGCAATACGACCACCCCAAATGGGTAACGCCTCATCACCGCGACGTTCCAGTGTATAGTCCGATTGTGCAACAGAAATTAATGCACCAAAATTCTCAGCTTCGTTTTTCCAACTGACTAACCCAGAAACGGTTGGATCAATTTCATCTGACTGGCTAGAACCCGAACCTTTGACGCTACCGAAAATAGTCATTGGCTCTAAATCTAGAGGCTTGCGGGTATTTACGATTACAGTACCGCCGACACCACCTTCTAACAGGTCTGCTTGCGATGACTTGTATACTTCCATATCAGCGATCATTTCTGGTGGAAGCATAGAGTAGTTGAAGGTACGGTCAATGGCTTGTTGTGAATACCAACCTGTAGAGGCTACATTCTGACCATTTAGCGTGGTTAATGTCAGCGAGTTTGACGCACCACGAATAGAGACGGCTGAACCTTCACCAAACTGACGAGAAACAGTAACACCAGGTACACGACCTAGAGCCTCGGCAAGGTTATTATCAGGAAATTCACCAATGTCTTCTGCTGACACCGCGTCTACCACGGCATTAGCAAAGCGTTTGGTATTCATTGACGCTTCTAATGAGCGGCGGATACCGCGCACTTCAATTACTTCAACATCTTCTTTTGCTTGAGTTTGTGCATCAGCCGCTACTGCTGCGCCGGAAAAACCAGCACCCATAGCAAGGCCGATATTCACTGCTAATAAGCTTTTTTTAAAATTTTTAGCTAACACAGGATTCCCCTTGAATCATTTTGTTGATTTTTTTATCACTTCTGCCCAGTGATGATGACAACGCTGTCATCTACTAACAAACCATACACCCTAAATTACAATTTCGCTACATCTTTTTGGCTTTTTTGTTTAAAAAAACCGCGAGTTAATATTTAACTCTATGATTTAGTGAACATTTAATAGAGGTGAATTTAGCTCTGCTAGTGTGAAATCGAGATGAATATAACACAAATGTGACAACAAAAGTAAAGCCTAATTGACAACTTGGTTTCTGATTAAGGTAAATAAGAGGGCAGCTTTGATTCTACTTACCGCTAAGTGAGCGACTAAGTACCTGTAAAAGTAAGAATAATTTTAAAATGCTTAAAGCATCCCCTGTTCTACTCCCATTTGGATAACTTTAACAACAACTATTCTCATAGCACTATTTTTATACAAAAGATAATAGTTGAGCGGCGCTTTAATACAGAGCATCGGGCAGAAGCGTTTGTATCTTTTCAAGGGTCACAATTAATTATCAATAACAATGACAGCGCTGTCATTGTTATTCTATGCAAATATTCTGCTGCCGTCTAGTGCCCATTGCAATTAAATCTATATTTGCTTACAAAAACTTGGAGGTACGATTTTGCAGCCATTGATTTGCGCCTTCTAGCAGGATACCAAAAGCTAAACTGTCAGCCATTTAGCTTACATCCCTAAAAAACAAAAGCGCGGCTATTGCCGCGCTTTTGCTATTCATTATTGATAGTCATACGGTTAAGGAGCCCAATACACCTCGAGCTCAATATCGGGATGCTGCAATATTGCTCGCAGTGGCATCTCTGCAACATCTCCTTGCTGCTTAGCCGCTTTATAAGTTGCAAGCTTCTGCTCACCACTGATAAGTAACTTCACGACCTTTGATTGGGCAATAGCATGCACCGTTAATGTCATTCGCTCGGTAATCGCTCCTGTCACCTCACTTTCAATCGCATTAATAGCACATACCAGTTGCTCTGCTTGAAGCCCAATTTCTAAACCCTGCGCGTGCGGGAAAAGAGACGCAGTATGGCCATCCGGTCCCATGCCCAAAATGGTTACATCATAAGGGCGGTGCACTTGCTGATAGTGCTGCTCACATGCATCAACGCCTTGCTCAGCAGTCGGGGCTGCGTTTTTCATGGTGATAAAGTTAGCCCGCGCAGCCTTATTTTGCAGCAAGGTATTGTTGATGAAAGTCTCGTTACTTTTCTCATGGCTGGCATCAACCCAGCGCTCATCAACCATAGCAACATCCACTTTGTGCCAATCAATATCAAGGTTTGATAGGTGCTTATAGGCCGGAGCCGGCGATGAGCCGCCAGATACCATCAGCGCTGCACGGCTATTCTCAGCGAGACCTTGGGTTAAGCGCTGCTCTAGTGACTCTGCCAAACTGGCGGTCATCTGCTCTTTGGAATCAAAGAAGTGTTCTGTAATATTCGCCATTACGCGCCCTCCCCAGTATTAAACCAACGGTGGTTATTTGTTGCTAAAAGCTCATCTGCATCATCTGGGCCCCATGAGCCAGCTCGGTATAGGGACGGGATCCCTTTTTCCTGCCAACGTTCGATAATAGGATCAATCCATTTCCATGCTTGACGCACTTCGTCACGATGAATAAATAGCGCTGGGTTATTGGCCGCCGCATCCAACATTAAGCGCTTATAGGCATCTGAATGGAAACCCTTTGAGTAGGTTTCTGAAAGCTCGATATTTAACGTAACAGGCTCTAGTTGCATTTCTAGATTGTCTAAACGCTTAGACATCAGCGTAAGTTGGATGCTTTCCTCTGGTTGCAGGCGGATCACCAGGCGATTAGGCTGGATAGGACCGACATCTTGCTCATACACATTGTGCGAGACCGGCTTGTATTCAACAACAATCTCCGCACAACGCTTATGCATACGTTTGCCTGTGCGCAAATAAAATGGCACGCCAGCCCAACGCCAGTTATCGATATGCGCTTTGATAGCGACAAAGGTTTCTGTCGCGCTTGAGCCTTCACCCAGTTCTTCTAAATACCCCGGTACGAGTTTACCGTCGAGATCGCCTGGTACATATTGGCCACGTACGATATTTTCATCGACTTGCTCACCCACTAACGGCCTTAACGCCTCAAGCACTTTTAATTTTTCAGTGCGAATGGAGTTCGCATTGAGCTTATGCGGCGACTCCATCGCCACCAAGCAAAGTAATTGTAACAAGTGGTTCTGCACCATATCACGCAGCGCGCCGGCTTTATCATAGAAGCCCGCGCGGCTTTCAAGGCCCACCGTTTCCGAGATGCTAATTTGAATATTATCAATCGACTTGGCATCCCATAAATTCTCAAACAAAGAGTTAGAGAAGCGCAACGCCATCAGGTTTTGAACCGTCTCTTTGCCTAAATAGTGGTCAATACGGAAAATCTGCTCTTCACTGAAGAATTGTGCAATTTTCGCGTTGATCTCTTCTGCTGACTTACCACAGTAGCCGATGGGCTTTTCAACCACCACACGTGAGGTATCAGTAATCAACTCTTTAGCAGAGAGAATTTCACAGCAGGTGCCATACACTGCTGGCGGCAATGATAAGTAGAATACACATGATTTATCTGCTTCGTGCTCATCTAAAATCGTTTTTAGCTCATCCCAATGACTGTCAGCCTCGGTCACATTGACAACGACTGGTACAAGGAACTCAGCGAACGCCTTCCAATCTTTGGCATTGTACTCACCTTTGGCCAAGTACTCTTTCATTGCTTTGTGCGCGGTATCAATATATTCGTCACGTTTATCTGCGCCACGAACAGTGGGGAGGATGCGTGTCCCTTGTGGTAGGTTCCCTTCCTGATAAGCGCGATACATCGCCGGAAGCAATTTGCGCAAGGCCAAATCGCCACCGCCGCCAAAAATGATAATATCAAAAGGATTTAGCATGATTTACTCTCTACCTGTTTGGTGCCCATTTCGTGTGGATGCAGATTCACACCCTAGGGGCTGCTCTCATCGGCTATCTATCGAGCCAATAATACTTGTTATTATGAGGACAGTATAACCTTTCGCGGCTCTATCCTGTGACAGTTTTCACACTCACATCGATGAATACGAAGTCAGCGGCCAAATCCACCTAAATGAAAATGGCAAAGCTCCGACACAGTTTTCGTGTTATCGGAGCTTTAGAATAAATGAGTCTTAGGGTAACTATACGTCCTCTCACAAACATACAGGCCCTAAAGACTCCAGCGCTACCCGTTCAAAGGTATTCTTTTGTGCTGGTCCGTAAAGGAAATAGAGTCTTAGAGGGTCAGTAAAACCACACTGCCCCTCTAAGCCCTCCAGCGCTACTCGGCTGTGCTGCCTAGGCAGCAAATTCTGTTTATCGTTTACTTTGATAATAATTCATTAATCCGGCTGTTGAACTATCGTGATCGCCGACTTGGCCATCGCTCAGCTCAGCTTCAATGCTTTTCGCCAATCCTTTGCCCAATTCCACACCCCACTGATCAAAAGAGCAAATTTCAAGGATGATACCTTGGACAAAAATTTTGTGTTCATACAACGCAATGAGGCGGCCAAGTCCTCTCGCATCCACGTTGTCTAACAGTATCGAAGAAGTAGGACGATTGCCTTGATGTACTTTGTGAGCAACCAATTGGTCAATTTCCTCGGAGCTGATCCCTTTTGCTGTGAGCTCATCGCGGATTTGCTCAGCACTGACACCATTCATCATGGCTTCGGTTTGCGCAAAAAAGTTCGACATCAATACGCGATGATGCTCACCCACTTCCACTTGCGGCTTAATCGAGCCAATAAAATCTGCCGGAACGATGGTGGTGCCTTGGTGTAAATATTGATAAAACGCGTGCTGACCATTTATTCCCGTCATGCCCCAAATAAGCGGGACTGTGGTGTAATTAACGCGAGAACCGGAAAAATTAACTGACTTACCGTTACTTTCCATTTCCCCCTGCTGTAAATAGGCGGGGAGCATATGCAATGCTTGGTCATAGGGTAAAATAGCTTGCGCCTTATGGTCTAAGAAAGTGGTATTCCAGACACTTAATAGCCCCATCAGCACCGGGATGTTGTTCGCCATTGGCTGGTTTTTGAAGTGTTGGTCAATTTCAAATGCCCCTTCAAGCAACTCTATAAAGGCATCGAAACCTAAATATAAAGCGATAGGTAAACCAATTGCGCTCCACATTGAAAATCGACCACCGACCCAATCCCACATGGTAAATACATTCTCAGGCGCGATGCCAAATGCAGAGGTTTTCTCTAAATTGGTGCTCACAGCAACGAAGTGCTTAGCAATTGCACCCGCTTCGCTCGTAGCATCTTGTAACCATTGCACCGCTGTTTGGGCGTTGGTCATAGTTTCAGAGGTGGTAAAAGTCTTTGAGGAAATAACGAACAGTGTGGTTTCAGGGTCAACCGCATCCAGTACTTTCGCAATTTGTACACCATCGGCGTTGGAAACATAATGTACGTCTAGGGTGTCATCGGCAAAGCTTGCGAGAGCCTCAGTGGCCATTTGTGGACCCAGGTTTGAGCCACCCACGCCTATACTCACAACATGGCGAATAGCCTTGCCGCTAAATCCGAGCCACTCACCTGAGCGCACTTTGGCAACAAAAGCGCGCATTTTCTCCAATTCAGTCTCGACTTGCTCGCTCACATTTTCGCCATCAACGATAATCGCCGATTGGTCACGCTTGCGCAGCGCGCTATGCAAAACGGCGCGCTGTTCGGTAAAATTAATTTTTTCACCCGCGAACATCTTGTCGCGCCACTGCGCTAATTCACAGTCCTCAGCTAAACGAAGTAAATCGTCCTTCACCGGCTGGTTAATTAGCTGCTTAGAATAATCGAATAAAATGCCAGGAGCCTGAACGGAGAAAGTGTTGAAACGCGCACCATCGTTTGCAAAAAGCGTTTTCAAATGGGTGTTTTGTAATTCCTGAGCGCGCTTTTCTAGGCTCTGCCAGCTCGCTAGTTGTGAACGACTTGCTACCATTTTATACTTCCTTTAAGTCCTTGCTTATGGGGCTATTGTTACTATCATTAGCGCTAGGTAAAAATACGAAAGGCTCGCTGTGAAAAAGTGAATTGTCAGCGAGGATACTTTTTTACCTGCAAATATACGAAATTCAACCTAACGGCGTTAACATTAAGTTAAAATGACAACGCTGTCAATCTGCTAATTTGCGATTTTAGTGGAGGGATCATAGCGCATAATTTCGTCTTTGACACCGGTATCATGAGGAAAATTTAAAATTTTCTCTGCTATTTGCATTTAACTTTAGATACACTCATGGAGAAGCATGGCTATGTATGCGTTTTAAGCGATGTAAATGCTCTACAGCAACGCCAAAGCGATTTTATCGGCAAGGAAATAATAGAGCACGCTTAAGCAAAACAGGTCCACCGCGATAGTGACCTCTGTGTCTGCTACTCTTAATGACAACACCTGTGTGCCAACACAGACATAATAAGAAAAGAACATGAAAGTAACGATAAATGATGTCGCGAAACTAGCTGGTGTATCAATGAAAACGGTTTCGCGAGTAATAAATAACGAGCCGTCCGTGCGCAAGAAAACGCACGATATCGTTATGGCCGCTGTAAACGAATTAAACTACCAACCTAACCTAGCTGCCCGCAACCTTGCAGGAACATCCTCTTATGCCATTGGCCTAGTGTATGATAACCCCAACGCCTATTATGTAATTGATATGCAAAACGGGGTATTGTCTCACTGTCGAAAGGAGGGTTATGAGTTGGTCATTCACCCTTGCAGTTATGCCGATAGCACTATGCAAGAAGAACTAAAAACCATGATCAAGCGCTCGCGTATCGCAGGCCTAGTGTTAACCCCACCCCTTTCAGAACAGCAAGCATTGATTGATATGCTCGATGAGATGGGTATGCATTATGTACGCATTCTCTCTGGCCGTGGTGATAGCGAACAGACTAGCCCGTGTATATATGTAAATGACTACGCTGCTGCTTACGAAATTACGTCTCACTTGATAAGTTTAGGACACCGTAACATCGCTTTCATTTGTGGTGATCAGGGGCACAAATCAACCACCGAACGACTCGCTGGTTATGAGCAAGCCTTGCAAGATCATAGTATTAAGGTACGTGAAGAGCTAATTTATCGCGGCGATTACTCATTTGAATCTGGCGTCAATGGTGCTAAAGCACTGCTTAAAGAAGGGAACCGTTTGGATATCAGTGCGGTGATGGGTGGTAACGATGAAATTGCAGCAGGCGCACTCTTTGCAGCACGCCTTATGGATATGGCTATTCCCGATGAGTTATCGATCACGGGGTTTGAAGACTCGCCCTTCTCCAAACAAACTTGGCCAAAGCTGACCACCGCGCATCAGGATAACGATGTTATCTCTCAGCACGCCGCACGCTTGCTTTTTAGTAAGACTCGGGGAGCCCGTAATCAAGATAAAGAAATTATTCGCACTTTCACCCCCTCATTAGTGATGCGCGATAGCTCAGGCCCATTGAGCTAGGTAAACGCCTTAAAAGCGGTGCTCGTCACCGCTGTATTGTTCGTATAAGCCCTTACAACTGTTGTGAAATGACCGAGAAATAAGGATAATACGCGGGTTCTTTTCAGTTTTTTGGGTAGCTATGACGGAATATCTCTTACTGCTCGTCAGTACCGTGTTGGTAAACAATTTCGTGCTCGTACAGTTTCTTGGCCTATGCCCCTTTATGGGCGTATCAAGTAAGCTGGACACCGCCGTGGGCATGTCTATGGCCACCACCTTTGTATTGACGCTGGCCTCCGTCACCAGCTACCTGGTCAATCAATATATTTTGCTGCCTTTAGAGCTCACCTTTTTGCGTACTATGAGTTTCATCTTGGTGATCGCCGTGGTGGTGCAGTTTACCGAAATGGTGGTGCAGAAGACTTCGCCGACGCTCTATCGCTTGTTAGGTATCTTTTTGCCGTTAATTACCACTAACTGCGCCGTACTCGGCGTTGCCCTGTTAAATATCAAAGAGCAGCATAGTTTTGTTGAATCTGCCGTATATGGCTTTGGTGCTGCCGTTGGTTTTTCTCTGGTACTGGTTTTATTCGCCGCCATGCGTGAGCGTTTGGCCGGTGCCGATGTACCCGTGCCATTCAAAGGTGCAGCAATCGCTATGGTAACGGCGGGACTTATGTCGATGGCCTTTATGGGCTTCAGCGGATTGGTAACGTTTTAATATGACCTTATTTTATGCCTTAATCGCCCTGGGTGTACTGGCCCTTATTTTTGGCGTGATCCTCGGTTTTGCTGCTGTGCGCTACCGAGTTGAAAGCGATCCTGTGGTAGAGCAAATTGATGCCATTTTGCCACAAACTCAATGTGGTCAATGCGGCTACCCTGGCTGTCGCCCTTATGCCGAAGCCATTGCCAACGGTGATGATGTCAATAAATGCCCGCCAGGGGGTGAAGCAACTGTTAAGAAGCTAGCCGACTTAATGGGGGTAGAAGCGAAGCCACTCGCCGGTGGCGAGGAAGCAGAGCCAGAGAAAAAAGTTGCCTACATTCGCGAAGACGAATGCATTGGCTGCACTAAGTGTATCCAAGCATGCCCGGTCGACGCCATTGTTGGGGCAACACGACAAATGCATACCGTACTCAAAGATGAGTGCACTGGCTGTGATTTGTGTGTTGAGCCCTGTCCGGTGGATTGCATTGATATGATCCCTCTAGCGCAAAGTAAACAAACGTGGAAATGGCAGCTCGATGCCATCCCCGTGACTCAGATAGATTAAGAGGTGTAGTGTGGACTCTTTATTATCACGTATTCGTCGCGGTGAGTTATGGCAAAGCCCTGGTGGCATTCATCCGCCTACCCATAAACATAAAACGAACTCGCTCCCTATTCACAGCTTGCCTTTGCCCGAAAAACTGGTGCTGCCAATCAAACAGCACATTGGTGCTGAGGGGCAGTTATTAGTAAGCGCAGGTGAGCAGGTATTAAAAGGCCAGGCTCTCACTCGCCCCAATGCTAATTGGTCAGTGCCCGTGCATGCACCAACCTCGGGTCGTATAGTAGATATCACGCCTATGCCCTCGGCGCACCCTTCAGCCATTCCTGAGCTGAGTATTATTATTGAACCTGATGGCCAAGAGACTTGGTGTGAGCTTGTGCCTCACCCTAATTATCAGCAGCTTAGTGCCGAGCGACTAGTTGATATCATTCATTATGCTGGTATTTCTGGCATGGGCGGTGCTGGTTTTCCGACCTATGTTAAAACCGCAAGCAAACAGCCAATCGATATTTTGATTGTTAATGGCGCCGAATGTGAACCTTATATCAGCGCCGATGATGTGCTTATGCAAGCGCACAGTGAAGAAATCGTGCGCGGTATCCATATCATCCAGCACTTACTAGGCCCTGAGTTGACTATCATTGGTATTGAAGATGATAAGCCGAAGGCCATCGAGGCGATGACTCAGGCCTGCGCCAACTACGACAATATTATCGTCCGAGCGATTGAAACCAAATATCCTTCGGGCGGCGAAAAGCAGCTTATTCAGATACTCACTTCCAAAGAGGTCCCTGCTGGCGGGATCCCCGCCGATATCGGTGTGCTGGTACAAAATGTGGGCACCTTATATGCCATTCAACAGGCTGTAGAACTCGGAAAGCCACTGATCGAACGCATTGTCACCCTTGCAGGCGAAACCCTTGAGCAACAAGGTAACGTCTGGGCTTTACTGGGAACGGAAATAAAGCATTTATTAGCTTTCCAAGGTTTTAATCCTGAGCCAATGCAGCGCGTGATTATGGGTGGGCCAATGATGGGCTTTACCTTGCCCAGTGTGCGCATACCTGTAGTCAAAACCACCAACTGTATATTAGCTCCCAGTAACCAAGAAATGCCGGCGCCCGGTGATGAGCGCGCTTGCATTCGCTGCAGTGCCTGCGCAGATGCCTGCCCTGCTAGCTTATTACCCCAGCAGTTGCAATGGTTTGCCAAAACCAAAGAGTACCAAAAACTCGAAGAACATAAGTTATTCGATTGTATTGAGTGCGGTGCTTGCGCCTACGTATGCCCAAGTGAAATTCCGCTGGTACAGTATTACAGAGTCGCAAAAGCTGAAATTCGCGAACAACAAATAGAGCAAGTAAAAGCTGAGCGTGCACGCGAACGCTTCGAAGCGAGAAAAGCACGCTTAGAGCGCGAGCAAGAAGAGCGCCGCAACCGCCACAAACGGCCCAGCCGAAGCGCTGCTAAAAGCAGTGAAAGTAAGGAAAAAGTGGCTGAAGCCCTGGCTCGCGTGAAAGCAAAGAAAACAGAGCCAGGTGATAACAAGGCAAAAGTCGCCGAAGCCATTGCCCGCGCCAAAGCCAAAAAAGCGCAAGGTGAAGCCCCTGAGCCAGATAACTCAGAGGTTGCTCAAGCTCGTGCGCAAAGAAAAGAGCAGGCTCGTGCATACAAGGCACAAAAACAACAGCCTGAGCAAGCGCCAAGCGCAACAGCGGATGACAAAAAAGCCGCTGTTGCCGCTGCTGTTGCTCGTGCTAAGGCGAAAAAAGCCCAGCAAGGTGAACAAAGTGATAGCCAGCCCACAGCCGCAGAAGATAAAAAGGCTGCCGTAGCCGCTGCCATTGCTCGCGCCAAAGCGAAAAAGGCGGCGAAAGCCGATGCATCTACGCAGCAGCCCGATGCCGTCGCTGACAGTGCCGAAAGCGAGACCGGGGCACCCTCCCCTGAGGATAACAAAAAAGCCGCTGTGGCCGCCGCAATAGCTCGCGCCAAAGCGAAAAAGGCGGCGAAAGCCGATGCATCTACGCAGCAGCCCGATGCCGTCGCTGACAGTGCCGAAAGCGAGATTGAGGCATCCTCTGCTGAGGATAACAAAAAAGCCGCTGTGGCCGCTGCCATTGCTCGCGCCAAAGCGAAAAAAGCGGCAAAAGCCGATGCACCTACTCAGCAGCCCGACGAGGCAGCTGAAAATGTCGAAAGCGAGACCAAGGCATCCTCTGCTGAGGATAAGAAAAAAGCCGCTGTGGCCGCCGCAATAGCTCGCGCCAAAGCGAAAAAAGCGGCGAAAGCGAATGCACCTACGCAGCAGCCCGATGCTGCTGCTGAAAGTGCCGAAGGCGAAGATAGTGGCGTTCCCTCCTCCCCTGAGGATAAGAAAAAAGCCGCTGTAGCCGCCGCAATAGCTCGAGCCAAAGCCAAGAAAGCCGCCCGAGAAGCCGATAAAAACGATGATGAGGAGTCATCATGAAGCTCAATATGATGAGTTCACCTTATAAGCACAGCCATAAATCAGTGACACTGTTAATGCTATTGGTGGCGCTCGCGGCGCTTCCAGGCATTGCCACACAGTGGTATTTTTTCGGCGCAGGTGTGGTGGTGCAATTAGTTTTAGCCTTAGTGTGCGTGAGTGTATTCGAAGCCGCTATGCTGGCGATTCGCGGGCGTAAAGTTTGGCCAACCTTGCAAGATGGCAGCGCTTGGCTCACGGGACTTCTGCTGGCTATCAGTATTCCTCCCCTCGCCCCGTGGTGGGTTATTGTCATTGGCTGTTTTTTTGCCATTGTCTTTGTTAAGCAGCTCTATGGCGGGCTGGGCTTTAATTTATTTAATCCGGCCATGGCAGGCTATGTGCTATTGCTTGTTTCCTTCCCGGTGCAAATGACCTTATGGGTGCCGCCAAGCGAGCTTATGCAGCACACGCTAAGTTTTAGCGATGAGCTGTCACTCATCTTCACACACTATACCGAAGCCGGCTTTAGCCTCGAACAGATCCGTGTCGGTGTTGATGGCGTTACCATGGCCACGCCACTGGACACCCTACGCACCGATATTAGCCATGGCCTAACTGTAGCCGAGAGCATGGAAAAACCTGTGTTTGACGAGTACGCTGGGATCGCTTGGCAATGGGTCAACATGGCCTATCTCGTTGGCGGTGTACTACTGCTACAACAACGCGTAATCAATTGGCACATTCCGGTGGCGATGCTCAGTGCCTTAGCCGTGTGTGCAAGCATCGGCTATATCTTTGACTCGGGCAACCAACCTGGGCTGGCATTTCATATGTTAAGCGGAGCCACTATGCTCGGTGCGTTTTTCATCGCCACCGACCCGGTTTCGGCATCAACCACGAATCGCGGCCGGTTAATTTATGGCGCTGCCATAGGCGTTATTGTGTATCTTATTCGTAGCTTTGGCGGTTACCCCGATGCCGTCGCCTTTGCGGTGTTACTGATGAATATGGCAGTGCCGCTCATAGATCATTACACCCAGCCTCGTACTTATGGTCACGGAGCAAAATCATGATTATTTCTTCGATGGCGAAAAATGGTGGGATTTTAGCTGCATTCGCACTTATTACTACAGGTGCTGTGACCTTAGTGCAGCAATACACCGCGCCCAAAATTGCGATCCAAGAGAAAAAGCAGTTACAAGGCTTGTTACAACAAGTGTTGCCGACATCGCAATATGACAACGACCTTTATTTAGACTGCACCACCGTCAATACCCCGCAGTTAGGCCCCCGTGAGGGCTACACAGTGTATCGTGCTCGCAGGCAAGGCAAGGTCATCGCCTTAGTGCTACAAAGTACCGCCGCCAATGGCTACAGTGGTAATATAGATATGATCAGTGCCGTTTACCCTGATGGCACCGTCAGTGGAGTGCGAGTTACTAAACACAACGAAACCCCAGGGCTCGGCGATAAAGTAGAAACTAAACGCAGTGATTGGATTTACTCGTTTGCCAATAGGCAAGTGCAAGGCGCAGACGATGAGCGTTGGGCAGTGAAAAAAGATGGCGGCATGTTTGATCAGTTCACCGGCGCAACCATTACTCCTCGCGCAGTGGTGACAACAGTGAAAAGCACCGTTTTATATGCACAAAAACACTTTGACACGCTCGCAACAGCAGACAATCATTGCTTAGCTGAGGAGCAATCATGAGCCAATATAAAACCTTATTTAAAGAAGGTGTATGGGGCAACAACCCAGCGCTAGTGCAATTGCTTGGCCTGTGTCCGTTGCTGGCAGTCAGCAGCACAGTCACTAACGCATTGGGACTGGGAATAGCGACATTACTGGTATTAGTGGGCTCTAATGTAACGGTCTCCCTGGTGCGCCAATGGGTGCCTAAAGATATCCGCATTCCCGTGTTTGTGATGATCATCGCCGCGTTTGTAACCATTATCCAATTGCTGATGAACGCTTTTACCTTTGGTTTATATCAGTCGTTAGGCATTTTCATCCCTCTGATAGTCACTAACTGTGCCATTATCGGCCGCGCAGAAGCGTTTGCTTCTAAAAACAATGCGTTGTTGAGTGCATGGGATGGGCTGATGATGGGCCTAGGCTTTGCCATGATCCTAGTGCTATTGGGTGCTATGCGTGAACTCATTGGTCAAGGTACCTTATTCGATGGCGCCGACTTACTGCTGGGGCCATGGGCACAAAGCCTGCGTCTAGACATTATTCACTTTGATAACCAATTCTTGCTGGCGATCTTACCTCCGGGAGCATTTATTGGTTTAGGCTTGCTGATTGCAGCTAAAAACTTAATTGACGCGCAGCTTAAAGCCAAACACGCGCCTAGCGCTGAGGAAGTAAAAGGTCCAAGGGCACGCGTGACCAGTTTAGATTAGGCTCGTTTTAACGACATACAATCAAGGGGCAACAATGAACAAAGATAAGCGCCGACTCATCCTTGAGCGGTTGCGCGAAGCCAATCCGCACCCAGAAACCGAGCTGGAATATAGCTCTCCTTTTGAGCTCTTAGTGGCAGTAACCTTATCTGCACAGGCCACCGATGTCGGGGTGAACAAGGCGACCAGAAAACTTTTTCCGCGTGCCAATACGCCGCAAGCTATCTTGGATATCGGTCTTGAGGCACTGCGTGAGAGTATCAAAACCATCGGCTTATATAATTCCAAAGCCAATAATGTGTACAAAATGTGCGAGATTTTGGTGTCACAACATGGGGGGGAAGTCCCTGAAAACCGTGAGGCCTTAGAAGCGTTACCCGGCGTTGGTCGCAAAACTGCAAATGTCGTGCTTAATACCGCCTTTGGCTGGCCAACCATTGCCGTTGACACCCACATTTTCCGTGTCTCTAACCGTACCAAGTTTGCTATGGGTAAAGATGTGGTCGCGGTGGAGCAAAAGCTAGAAAAAGTCGTGCCGAAAGAGTTCAAGGTAGATGTACACCACTGGCTTATTCTCCATGGCCGCTATACCTGCGTGGCACGTAAACCGCGCTGTGGCAGCTGTATTATCGAAGACTTATGTGAATTTAAAGACAAGACTGAGGTAGCATAAATGCGTTTATTACACACCATGTTGCGTGTTGGCAACTTAGAGCGCTCAATCGAGTTTTATACCCATGTGCTGGGTATGAAAGAGCTACGCCGTGCCGACAACGAGCAATACCGCTACACCCTCGCCTTCGTCGGTTATGGTGAGGAAAAAGACACTACCGTGTTAGAGCTTACTTATAACTGGGATGAAGATAGCTACGATCACGGTAATGCTTATGGCCACATCGCCATCGAATACGATGACATATACAAAGCGTGTGAAGACATTCGTGCCGCCGGTGGCGTAGTAAGCCGCGAACCGGGTCCGGTAAAAGGAGGCACTACAGAAATAGCCTTCGTTAAAGACCCAGATGGCTATGCAATTGAACTGATCCAGAAAAAGGCTGATAACAGCTTTTAAGCTACGCTCCTGAGTCAAGGTTGTCCCTTGGCTCCTATCCTTTTCCAATAAACCACGCTTTAATGCGCATTTCTGTGGCAAGAAAAAAAATAACGGGAATTTTTATAAGCGATGGATATTAATAGCTATGAAGAGATGGTGTTTTTCAAGTTAGTACTTGAAGAAAGTGGCGTCCCCTAGGGGATTCGAACCCCTGTTACCGCCGTGAAAGGGCGGTGTCCTAGGCCTCTAGACGAAGGGGACGCAGAATTGGTTCAGCAAA